>CAZPNJ010000279.1:0-261 GCA_964587765.1 uncultured Prevotella sp. | reverse complement strand
TGTTGTTGAAGAAGTTGCCCTCAACACCAACATTGAAGCGAGAAGTGGTCTCCCACGTCAGTTTGTCGTTGCCAATATTCTTGAACGAAAGGCTTGAACGGTCTTTCATAAATGTGTAAGACGCAAAGTAGCTACGGCGAGCGTAGTAGTCGATGTCGTCGTTGCCCGAAAGCTCGTAGCCCGCAGACAGTTTCAGATAGTTGACCGGCTTAACGGCTGCCATCCAAGGCTCGTTGCTGATAACCCACGCTGCCTGTATGC
>CAZPNJ010000278.1:2227-2660 GCA_964587765.1 uncultured Prevotella sp. | reverse complement strand
GTCAGAAAGCAAATCATTGAACACACGCCAGATGTAATCATAAACGTCATTGACACCAGCAATCTTGAGCGTAATCTTTACCTTACCACTCAACTTATTGACATGAACCTGCGCATGGTTTGTGCGCTGAATATGTACGACGAAGCTGAGAAACGTGGCGACAATGTTGACTTCGCTAAGCTGGGTCAGCTGTTTGGTGTGCCCATGATTCCAACGGTGTTTACCTCAGGCAGAGGCGTAGAACTGCTCTTCCACATTATTATAAATATGTATGAGGGCTTAGACTTCCTCGACTCTGAGGGAAATCTTAACCCTGAAGTGGCAGAAGACATCAAGAAATGGCACGCTCAGTATGAGAAAGACGGTATAGACATTGACCACGAAGAAGACTTCGCTCAGGGTGAAAAACCCGTCAAAAACGTGTTCCGCCATA
>CAZPNJ010000278.1:0-2217 GCA_964587765.1 uncultured Prevotella sp. | reverse complement strand
ACGGAATAGCCGAGATACAGAAGGTGCTGAAGGGCGAGCTTGACGTGCGCCATCTATACTCAACTCGCTACTTAGCCATAAAGATGCTCGAAAATGATAAGGACGTAGAGCAATATGTTAACACCTTACCTTGCGCAGAAAAGGTTAAGCAAGTGCGAGACAAAGTGGCACAAACCATTAAAGAAAATACCAATGATGACGCTGAAACCGCCATAATGGACGCAAAATATGGCTTCATACATGGCGCTCTTGAAGAGGCAAAGTACGACATCGGCAACGATAAAGACACATACAAAACCACACATTGGCTCGACGGAATATTCACCAACCGCTATTTCGGTTTCCCGATATTCTTTATAATGATATGGCTAATGTTTGAAACCACATTCGTTATAGGGCAATATCCCATGGATTGGATAGATATGGCTGTATCGTGGTTGGGCAATGTGGTCAGCACAAACATGAGTGAAGGTCCGCTGAAAGCAATGCTTGTTGACGGAGTTATCGGAGGTGTGGGCACAGTTATAGTGTTTCTGCCGCAAATACTCATACTTTATGCTTTCATATCATTCATGGAAGACTGCGGATATATGGCTCGCGCAGCTTTCATCATGGATAAACTTATGCACAAGATGGGGCTTCATGGCAAATCGTTCATACCACTTATCATGGGCTTTGGCTGCAATGTGCCGGCTATTATGGCAACACGCACCATCGAAAGTCGAAAAAGCCGACTGCTAACCATGCTAATTATGCCAATGATGAGCTGCACCGCACGAATACCTATATATGTAATGATTATCGGAACATTCTTTGCTGTCAGATGGCAGAGCATGATAATGATGTTACTATATATAATAGGTGTAGTTACTGCCATCATAGCCAGCAGACTGTTCAGCCGCTATCTCGTAAAGGGTGAGGACACACCTTTCGTCATGGAGCTGCCACCTTACAGAATACCCACGTGGAAAGCTATGGGCAGACACACTTGGGAAAAAGGCAAGCAGTACCTGAAGAAGATGGGAGGTATCATACTTGTTGGCAGCATATTGGTTTGGGCGTTGGGTTATTTCCCCCACAACGACCAACTAACTGCCCAGCAACAACAAGAACATAGTTATCTCGGACAAATAGGTAAGGCTATTGAACCTGTATTTATGCCGCAAGGCTTTAACTGGAAGTTAGACATCGGACTTGTGGCTGGCGTTACTGCTAAAGAGATTGTAGCGTCAACAATGGGCGTTCTATACACAGATGACAGCAGTTTTGCTGATGACAACTCACTAAGTGCCACCAGCGAAAGTAGATATACACGCCTGCATGAGCAGATGGTTGCCGATGGCATTACCCCACTTACGGCATTCTGCTTCCTACTATTCGTACTGTTATACTTCCCTTGCATAGCAACCATAGCAGCCATTAAGGGAGAATCTGGCTCATGGAAGTGGGCTCTGTTTACAGCAGGCTATACTACGCTAAACGCATGGATAATATCGGCTTTAGTGTATCAGATAGGCAGCCTGTTCTTATAGTGAAAGTCTGTTTTTTCAACCTTGAAAACAAACTGTTTTATATAGAGAAATATGTTTTTTTTTATAAGAAAAATAGTTTTTTATATAATGAACAAAAAAAATATATCTGTTGCATAATTGCAATGTTGCATTGTTGAAAATCAGATAGTTGACGCTTAAAAATGGCAAAATAGTCCAGATATAAATATTCACTTTTCAAAGAAAATCACGATTAAAAGTTTATTTTTCCTAACGTCATAGCTGAAATGCATACTACTTTTGCACCAGAACCAAACGAAATGGTTTATCTAAGTTCGAATAGAATTAGAGAAAAGTTAAACATAAAGCATTTAAAAAATTAAGTATATGACGTTAAAGTTACTAACATTATTAACAGGAGCATTAACAAGTGCCAGCGGTATTGCAGGACACACAATGACATCGGTGAGTTTCATAGATGTGATTGATTCCTTCATTACGATGCTTACGCGAAACTTATCAATACACTCTCTATTATGTATAGGCGCACTGGTTGCTTTAGCTTTACTGGTTAGTATTGGAGTAACGATAAAAAAGTACATTGAGGTTGACAGGGTTTATAAACGCTTCAATCTTCAGGACGTATAAGGTTTAGTCTCATAAGATAGATAAGGGAAAAGATAGTTAGGATACACACTTTACAAGAAAAGGAAAAATAAAAAAGGAT
>CAZPNJ010000277.1:0-2661 GCA_964587765.1 uncultured Prevotella sp. | reverse complement strand
GATAATTGCATCTATAGCGCCAAGACGTTTGCCCTCGGCATTAGCTGAAATGTACTGTGTGTGAATCGTTTGTCCACAGTCGTAAACAAAAACTCCACCCAGCGCACCTCCATCGGCAAAGGCCATAAACAAACGAATCTCGCTGTTGAAACGCTGCCTTAACAGTTGCAGTTCGGCAATCGAATGTACTGGGTGCTTGTGATACTTAGCCGAAAGATTGTCGTTGAGGATATGCCAAAACGCTTCAATGTCAGCACTCTCGCGCACTTCAATGCCAGCCTTGCGAGCGTGGTTAATTGCTGTGCGGCGAGGTTGTGCAAAGTTTATTCTGTCTTGAAGATTTATGGTTGTGGAAATCTCGCGTGCCGAAAGTTGTGCGTGAAGAATGTTTGTAACGGCATACAGGTCTTCATCTGCCGGCTGAGTGTGATAAATCCACGGCGTAGGCTTATAAACAAACTGGTTGAAGCCATTGGCTGCAAGATAGTCGGCAAGCATAGAAAACATTTCGCAGACCTCCTTAGTGGTAGCCTTTTTGTCAAGTATCAGCCCACCATAGGTAAGCCCTTGGTGTGAATAAAGGCTGCGTGAACCGTTAGTTGAAACAGTTTCGTTGGCAGGCAACAGCGCAATGATGTTGTTTTTATCGTTGCGAAATACAAGTGAATGGTCGGTGAAACGCTCTGCATGATAATCCATGTAGGGACGCTTCAAAAGAAAAGTGGCATTCTTTGCGTGGGCAACAAAATTGTCCCACTCGCCAGCCTCATTACTTGTATATCTTGATAAATTCATCGTAATCGCGTATGTAGTCTTCCTCTTCAAAAGGTTCTGATGCTAAAACAAGACATACTGCTCCGGAAGAGAAGTCGTCGAGTGTGCGCCAAGTACCTTCGTCAATAAGCAACGCTTGATAAGGGTGGTTGAGCAGATATTTGCGCTGTTGGTGAGCATCATCTAGCGTAACGGTGAAACTGCCGCTAAGCGCAACTACCAGTTGTTTCAAGTGTTTATGTGCATGGCCACCGCGACTTTCGCCGCCCGGCACGTCATATACCCAATATGCGCGCGCTATGTTGAAAGGCACGTTTTGCCCCGCCTCAGCCACGGTGAGGTTGCCTCGCGGGTCGGTAATCTTTTGAAGTTCTATGATTTGTCCTAACTCTTTTTTCACTGCCTTTACTTACGTTTTTGAAGTTTTGTCATATATGGCTTTATGGTCAGTTCTTGCTGTCCGAAAACAGTTCGCCGGATATTTTCTGCCACTCAGGTGTAATAGCCAGTCTGCGCACATCTGCCTCAACACGTTTTAATAGTTGTTCAACGGTGAGCCCATTCTCCTTTGCGAGTTTGTCGGCTGGCATTACCTCATGTCCGAACAATCCAAAGCTATGCAAGAATATCTCATCATCGGGTGGCGGCAACAGGTTTACAATATGCTCTATATAGTGTGCCAGCTTATGGTCAACCTCGTCGGGCTTAGTGCCTAACTGGATAAGCACCTGTAGCAGTCCTTCGCTAATATCGTTCATATCTTGCATATATATAATAATGTATAGTAAACAGCTGAATAATTAGCGGTTGCCATACATCTGTTCGTAATATTTCTGATAGTCGCCAGATGTAACTTCCTCTATCCATGCTTGATTTTCAAGATTCCAGCGGATAGTCTTTACAATGCCGTCGGCGAACTTCGTTTCAGGATACCAGCCCAGTTCGTTCTTAATCTTTGTCGGGTCAATGGCATAACGCTGGTCATGACCTAAGCGGTCGGCAACAAACGTGATAAGGCCTTCGTTAATCCAGTCTATTGAAATCTCGCCATCTGCGCCAATCTCTTGCTTTTTCAATACTCGGCGCAACGATTTGTCTTCAGCCATCATGTCGTGAATGGTCTTAATGGTCAGTTTGACAATATCAATGTTCTTCATTTCGTTATGACCGCCCACGTTATAAACTTCGCCTTCACGACCCTTGCGAACCACTAAGTCAATAGCCTTGCAATGGTCTTCAACATAGAGCCAGTCTCTTACATTCTCACCCTTGCCGTAAACAGGCAGTGACTTGCCAGCTAAAATGTTGTTGATGATTAGCGGAATAAGTTTCTCTGGAAAATGGTAAGGACCATAGTTGTTTGAGCAACGAGTGATAGTAACCGGCATGTGGTAAGTGTCGTGATAAGCCTTAACAATCATGTCGGCGCTGGTCTTTGAAGCCGAGTACGGACTATGAGGACAAAGCGGAGTAGCCTCAGTGAAGAAGCCTTCTAAGCCAAGCGAGCCATAAACTTCATCAGTAGAAACTTGGTGATAGCGCTTGCCTGCCTTCCATACAGGGTAGCCCTGAGCGTCTTTACCCGTTACCCAAGCTCGACGTGCAGCATCAAGCAAATTCTGAGTACCAAGAATATTAACCGATAAGAATAATTGTGGGTCTTCAATAGAACGGTCAACATGACTCTCGGCGGCAAAGTTTACAACATAGTCAATGTCATACTCTGCAAATAGTTTGTCTGCCAGCTCACGGTCACGTATGTCGCCCTTTACAAAGAAGCAACGCTTGTTGTCAATGTCGTCTTTAATAGTGCCGAGGTTGCCAGCGTAAGTAAGTGCATCAAGCACTATAACCTTTATATCTTGGTCTTTATACTTTTTGTTTAAC
>CAZPNJ010000276.1:2038-2728 GCA_964587765.1 uncultured Prevotella sp. | reverse complement strand
CAATCTGATTATCGGCGGTGGCGCTATTGATGATGCCATGGCAGAGCAACTGCGCACATTCCCCAATGCCGTTTGGAGCACTTACGGCATGACTGAAACGCTCTCGCACATTGCCTTGCGCCGCATTAGTGGCAGTGAGGCGAGCGAGTGGTACGAGCCCTTTACATCGGTCAACGTAAGTTTATCAGCCGACGGCTGTCTGGTGATTGACGCTCCGCTTGTATGTAATGAACCGCTAACAACTAACGACCGTGCCGAGATAGCCGCCGACGGTCGGCACTTTCGCATACTTGGCAGAAAAGACAACGTAATAGACACTGGCGGCATAAAGGTGCAGATAGAAGAGGTGGAGCGCACTCTGCGCCCTCATCTGTCAATGCCGTTTATGATTACCAAATGCAAGGATAAAAAGTTTGGCGAAGCCATTGTACTGCTTGTAGAGTCAGTCAACCGACATAGAGGTAATAAAAAATGTTTGTGTTGCCAATCTACCTCGTTATTGGCAACCCAAACATATTATAAGCATAGAGCATTTGCCTATGACGGAAACGGGGAAACCCGCCCGTGCTGAGGCGGAACGGTTGGCAATGAATAATTTATAATTAGCCCCAATTGTCCATTTTTCGCTTTCGCTCAACAAATCGTGTCAACTGTCCATTACATTGATAGAAGTTGCTCCGGCTCAACATC
>CAZPNJ010000276.1:0-2028 GCA_964587765.1 uncultured Prevotella sp. | reverse complement strand
GTTCTTCGGGGAATGCGTAATAAGTTGCGTGACCCTCAACACACACTTCGCCGGCACTATTTTCAAGATTACAGTCGATGAAAACAATGCCTCGTTTCTGCTCAGTAATGTGAGCGCGAAGAGTTATTTGTTTCTCATCACCCTTAACAGGTTTCTTGTAGCGTAGCTGCAACGAAGTGGTCATGCCGGAAGTCTGACATTTGCGAAAGACGGTCCAGCCACAGGTTTCATCTATAAGTGTGGCAAGTATTCCGCCATGAATTACTCCAATCCACCCCTCTTGGTGCTCGTGTGGGTGCCAGAAAGAAACTATTTCATCGCCATCTTCGTAAAACTCCATGTGAAGTCCGATAGGGTTATCGGGACTAAAGCCGAAACAATCATAGTTTTCAACACCCACCCACGGGTTAATAATCTTTTTCATAATATAATTATATGTGTGTTATATCTTTATTACGAAGCCACCACGTTTACATACATTTATAGTGGTGACTTTAGGTGCTTTTTGCACTTTGCTTACATTGATAAGGCTAACATCGGTAACGTCTTTATCGGCACTGCCGTCAGCGTCGCTATATACAGTCATTGGCTTGCCGTTTACGCCAAGAGATTTTAGCGACAGGGTAATTTTCTTTGTCTGTTCTGTACCATTTACGCCAGAGATATACCATGTGTTGCCTTTACGGCGTGCTATTACAACATACTCTCCGGGGTAACCTGCCAGAAGCTTTGTGTCGTCCCAAGTGGTAGGAAGTGCGGTGAGAAGTTGACGAACATCGGCAGACATTCTATTGTAAACATCCGGACGGTCAGGGCAATGCTGCACGGCACTTTCAAACAGGAAATATAGCGCCAGCTCGTGAGCAGGCGTAGTGATGAGTGGGTGCTGTGAGTTAGAGAATGTGCCTGGAGTGTAGTCCATAGACCCAACGACATTGCGAGTGAAAGGCAATGTGGCATTGTGACAAGCCGCTTTGTTTGTAAACTCAGGAGTGTTGTTGTACCATTCTGCGCCACGCACAGCCTCTGTAGTCATAAGATTAGGATAGGTGCGCTGCCAACCGCGTGGCAGTGTAGCTCCGTGGAAGGTGATAAGCATCTTTGCCTTTGCTGCGTCTTCAAGAATGTCGAGATAATAGTTCATTTGCGCCATGTCATCGTTCTTGAAGAAATCAATTTTTATGCCATCAATACCATTTCCTTTCAGCCAGTCAAATTCTTGGCGACGTCTGCCCGACTGGTTTAGTCGGTACATCGGGTTTGGACCACCTTCACCTATCCAGTTAGTGCTGGAGTTGTACCAAAGGAACAGTTTGATGCCTTTGCCAGCAGCATATTTCACTGCGTCGTTTATATTGCCGCCGCCTCGCATACGGTCCCACTCCCAGTCAATCAGACAGTAGGGCCATTTCATTTGCGCGGCAAGGTCTATGAAGTCTTTAGCCTTTTGATATTCTTTTGAGCCATGGTTATATGCCCAGTAAATCCACGAAGCGGCAGCCGGGTGTATCCAGTCGGCTTTATCCAAATTATTGCCGAAAAGGTCTGTTTTGGCAGGGGTTGCGACATCTGTAACCAATGTTGACTCAACAATATCGGCAAGACTGCCAATTATCATCACACGCCAAGGAGTATTGTTTGCGTTAATCTTGTCAGCAAGGTTGACGGCATAACACTCTTCGTTGGCAATGTTGCACAACTGCGAACCGCACTGTCCATGCTGAACGTCAGACTCCGTTATAAGCATATAAGCCTTGCTTTTCCCAACAGGACATTCCAACAGAGCAGGATAACCCCAATAACCATCTACCGAGCCACGCACAATGCCCAATGACTTGCCGTCAGTGCGCATTGGAAAGAACTGTTCGTAGTCTTGCGTGTATTGTTGCATCCAGCGACGTGTGCCGTTAGCTATATTATATAATGTGTATTCTTTTGTTATAGTTTCGTTCTCGGCGGCGTTGGGTATGAAATACTTAAACGCTATGCCGTCATTATACGCACGAACTATTACGTTTAATTTCTGTC
>CAZPNJ010000275.1:0-2738 GCA_964587765.1 uncultured Prevotella sp. | reverse complement strand
ACATATAAGAGGGAAGTAAGTTTAATAATAATATAATAATTATATTATTATATTATTATTAAGTATCGGCTGAAGAATTTTCTCACATATTGAAACGCCTATTTTTAGCGCAAAAAGTGACAAAAATGACAAAATCAAATAGTAACTTTGCAGCACCATTATGATAGATACTTCAATTTTTCAGAATAAGAAAGCCGCTTACTATACGTTAGGCTGTAAGTTGAATTTTGCCGAGACCTCAAGTTTCGGGCAAATGCTTGAGCAAATGGGGGTTACCACCGCAAAGAAAGGTGAACGTGCCGACATTTGTTTGATAAACACCTGTTCGGTCACAGACGTGGCTGACCAAAAGTGTCGCCAAACAATCAGACGTATGGTGCGTGAAAACCCCAATTCTTTTGTAGTGGTCACTGGTTGCTATGCTCAGTTGAAGCCAACAGAGGTGTGCGACATTGAGGGCGTTGACCTTGTGCTGGGCAGTAACGAGAAGGCAAATCTTATACAATATCTCTCTGATTGGTTTGTGCGGAAAGAGGCTAAAGCGCTGCATAAACACATGAGCGTTAAGACTAAGGAAATCAAAATGTTTGCCCCTGCTTGCAGTCGTGGCAATAGAACGAGATTCTTCTTGAAGGTGCAAGATGGCTGCAACTATTTCTGCACCTACTGCACTATACCTTACGCTCGTGGATTCTCACGCAACCCAAGCATTGAATCGCTTGTAGGGCAAGCTCGCCAAGCAGCCCGGCAAGGAGGAAAGGAAATCGTCTTAACTGGCGTAAACATTGGTGAGTTTGGCGAGGGCACTTCCGACACTTTCCTTGATTTGGTGAAAGCGTTAGACCAAGTTGAGGGCATAGAGCGTTTTCGCATTAGCAGTCTTGAGCCAGACTTGATAGACGATAAACTGGTGGAATATTGCGCCCAGAGCAGAGCTTTTATGCCGCATTTCCATATTCCGTTGCAGAGCGGAAGTGATGAAGTGCTGCGACTTATGCATCGTCGCTACGACAAGGCTCTGTTTGCCCACAAGATAAATCTCATAAAAGAGCTGATGCCAGATGCTTTCATAGGCGTTGACGTGATGGTGGGCTGTAGAGGTGAAAAGCCGGAACTGTTTGAAGAGTGCTATGACTTCTTGGACGGGCTTGACGTAACGCAGTTGCACGTGTTCCCTTACAGCGAGCGCCCTGGCACATCGGCTCTGGCTATACCATACGTCGTTAGCGAGGCTGACAAGAAACTGCGTAGCCACCGACTTCTGAAACTGTCTGACGAAAAGACTCAGGCTTTTTACGCAAAGCATATTGGCAAAGAGGCTGAAGTGTTGTTTGAAAAAGCATCGCGAGGCAAGGCTATGCATGGCTTCACACGTAATTACATTCGTGTGGAGTTGCCGCCATCAGCCGATAACGAGCAGTTTGACAATCAAATAGTGAATGTGCGCTTAGGCGAATTTAATCATGACAAAACAGCGCTGCGTGCGCAAATTATATAAATGAAAGTAGCAATAGTAATACTCAACTGGAATGGCGAGCGTATGCTTCGCCAATATCTGCCATGTGTGGTTGAAAACTCAGGCTCTGAGGCTGAAGTTATCGTGGCAGATAATGCTTCAACTGATGGGAGTTTGCAGTATATTCAGCAAGGATTTCCCGATATGCGAACCATTGTGTTTGACAAAAACCATGGCTTTGCTAACGGTTATAACCGTGCACTAAAACAGATTGACGCAGAGTATTACGTATTGCTCAATAGTGACGTTAGGGTGGAGAAAGGTTGGCTTGCGCCATTGCTTGACTTTATGGAGAGCAATAAAGATGTCGCTGCCTGTCAGCCTAAACTTAGAGCGATTGTTGATAGTGACAGCTTTGAGTATGCTGGAGCTTCAGGTGGATATATAGACAAGTTTGGCTATCCATATTGCAGAGGCAGATTGTTTGATGTGGTGGAGAAAGACCACGGACAATACGATGATGCCGTTGAAGTGCATTGGGCTACGGGTGCGTGTCTGATGGTTCGCTCAGAAGATTATTGGAGCGTGGGCGGACTTGACGGAAAGTTCTTTGCCCATAACGAGGAGATTGATTTCTGCTGGCGACTAAGACTGGCAGGACGTAAGGTGTATTGTGTGCCACAGAGCAGAGTGTTTCATTTAGGTGGTGGCACATTACCCAAGAGCAATCCCATGAAAACCTATCTGAACTTTCGCAACAACCTTACCATGCTGTATAAGAACTTGCCAGCTAAACGCTTGGCATGGGTAATGTTCGTAAGGCTTTGGCTTGACTATATTGCTGCGTTTAAGTTTATTGTGCTTGACCGGCATTGGGGCGATGCCTGCGCCGTTATGCGAGGCAGACTTGCATTCTTGCGATGGCATAGCGATTTTAAGCCAGTGCGTCGCAACATACAGCGCACAGCAAAGTCAAAGAAGACCAATATTATAGCTGCCTACTCAATTCTTTGGCAGTATTATGCTAAGGGCAAACGCTTGTTTAGCGAATTGCCCAAGCTGTAACAATTTGATTTAATAAATGCTTTGTGGGGTTACTTTGCTGTAACTTCTTTATTTCGATAATCCCAATTCCTTTGCAAGAAAACGAGGAGTAAAGCCCTTGTTGGCTTTTGCTACCTCTTCTGGTGTTCCTGCTGAGAGCAATGTCCCACCTTTTCTTCCGCCTTCTGGTCCCATGTCTATAATGTAGTCGGCAAGTTTTATTACGTCAAGGTTGTGC
>CAZPNJ010000274.1:0-2745 GCA_964587765.1 uncultured Prevotella sp. | reverse complement strand
CCGCTGCCTATAAACTGGAATATGCCACGCTGTTAAAGCTGAAGCATCTGATGGCGATCATCTCGCACACCGTTCCTTTCACCATAAATGTTGACAATCTGAGCAACCATGTGGAAGCCTCACGCAAGACCGTGATGAAGATGTTCGACCTGCTGGGCAAGGCTCGTCTTATAAACCTGCTTTATTCTGGCAAGACCACATTCAAGCAGATGGTCAAGCCCGAAAAAATCTATCTGGAGAATCCCAATCTAATGTATGCCCTCTCACCTTCGGATGTTCCCATTGGCACAGTGCGCGAGTCGTTCTTTGCCAATCAACTCTCATACGGTCATACGTTGGCGTTCAGTGGTAATGGCGATTTCATTATCGATGATAAATACACGGTTGAAGTGGGTGGCAAGAAAAAATCTTTTTCCCAGATAAAGGATATGCCTGATAGCTATCTCGCCCTTGGCGACATCGAATACGGTCATCAGAACAAGATACCCCTCTGGCTCTTCGGGTTCCTGTATTGAAACGTATAACCAACAAATAAACAAACGAATACAATGAAGCAGATTTTAATAGCATTGTTGCTCTGCCAGGGACTGCACGCTCAGGCTCAGACAAACGAGGGATTCAAAAGAATCAATGTGACGGAAGACTTTACGAGTAATGGCTTCCAGTGGTTTCGTGACGCACAACTGTTATGCGCTGGCGACAAAGTGAAGTCAAATGCCATGACCATCGGCTGGGGCGGCATCGGAACGCTCTGGGGCAGACCAACCATGACGGTCTATGTCGCCCAGAAGCGTTACACCAAGGAGTTCATGGACAAGTCGGACTATTTCACCGTGATGTCGTTTGATGTGGAGATGAGCAAGGTTCTGACCTATATGGGCACCAAGAGCGGTCGCGATGGCGACAAGGCTGCTGCGCTCGGACTTCACACGGCCTATACTGAGAACGGCACACCTTATTATACTGAGGCCACAATGGTCATCGAGTGCAAGAAAATGTATGAGGCAGAGTTCAACCCGAAGGGCTTCAAGGACGTGCCTCAGAAGATGTATGCCAATTTCCCTGCCGGACTGCACACGGAGTATGCTGGTGAGGTCGTTGGAGCTTGGGTGAAAGAATAATTTCAATTATGCCAATTGAATGAGACGAGGGATGAACCGTTTTATATTCCTAAGCCATCGGTAAAGCTGGCATCTTTGGGTTTGCTTTGTAATATTTTACTGCCTGGTGGCACACTATACGTTACCCAGATGTTACCACCGATGACAGTGTCGTGACCAATGGTGATGCGACCAAGAAGTGTAGAGTTAGAGTAAACCGTAACATTGTCTTCAAGTATTGGGTGGCGAGGTATGTTTATCGGGTGACCGTTAGAATCGAGCGTAAAGTTCTTGGCACCCAAAGTAACACCTTGATATAACGTTACGTGATTGCCAATTATACACGTTTCGCCAATAACCACACCCGTGCCGTGGTCTATCGCAAAATATTCGCCGATAGTTGCGCCAGGGTGAATGTCAATACCTGTTTCAGAGTGTGCTTGTTCGGTAAGAATACGTGGAATAACCGGCACACCCATATTCAGCAGCAAGTGAGCAGTGCGATAACATACCATTGCCACTACTACGGGGTAACAGAATATAACCTCACGATAATTGTCAACGGCAGGGTCGTTAGCGTAAATTGCCTCCACATCGGTATAAAGTATTCGTTTCAGTTCGGGCAATTGTTCAATGAAGCTATCGGCAAGTTCGCCAGCCCTTTGCATTGCGTCGTATTTACATTCGGTGCCTTGACAAAGCAAAGCCAAAGCAATCTGATGTTTCAACTTGGCATATAAACACTCCATATCAATACCTATATGATAAGGGCGCGTAGAAGCCAAACTGCGTTGATTGTCAAAAAAGCCAGGGAAAACAATTGTTTTAACCAAATCTGCAATAGCATGTATTTCGCTTGGCGTAGGCATTGGGGCAAATTTGCCAGGCATCATTCGGCGCTCTTCGTCAGTGAGTGCCGACATACGTTCCACTGCATTCTGAAACATTTCTTTATCCATATTACTTCTCTCTTATGGGTTTTATCTCTGCAAAGATAGTGCAAACCGAAGATAATACGAAATAAAACGAATTTTAATTTCTATTATTGAGGTGCAGCCTTATATAAATAAAATGTTGTATCTTTGCCCATTAGAATGAAAGAATTTGTAATATCAGAGGCGAAAGCCGAAACAGCTGTGCTGGTTGGTTTGATTACGCCACAGCAAGATGAAGAGAAGACTAAAGAGTATCTCGACGAGCTGGAATTCCTTGCCGACACGGCGGGAGCAGTTACCGTAAGGCGCTTTACACAGCGTGTTGGCGGCGCAAGTGCCGTGACATACGTGGGCAAGGGTAAGCTCGAAGAAATACGTGATTACATAAAGCAACAAGAGGACGCCGAAGAACCTATCGGCATGGTTATCTTTGACGATGAACTATCGGCAAAGCAGATGCGCAATATAGAGCAAGTGCTGCAAGTAAAGATACTTGACCGCACATCGCTGATACTTGACATATTCGCCATGCGCGCTCAAACGGCAAACGCAAAGACACAAGTAGAATTGGCGCAATACAGATATATGTTGCCACGTCTGCAAAGATTGTGGACTCACCTTGAACGACAAGGAGGCGGCTCCGGCTCTGGTGGCGGCAAGGGTTCCGTGGGATTGCGTGGCCCAGGTGAAACACAGTTGGAAATGGACCG
>CAZPNJ010000273.1:0-2753 GCA_964587765.1 uncultured Prevotella sp. | reverse complement strand
CCTAACCAGTTTCCAATGGAGCTGCTCAGCGTAATGCGCGAAAAGCCTAACGTCTGCCGCTACCTCGACATTGCCCTTCAGCACATCTCTGACCACATGTTACAACGTATGCACCGCCACGTTAGCAAGCAGGAGACGATTGAACTATTGAACAAAATTCGCCAAGAAGTGCCAGGCATTCATATTCGCACAACACTTATGGTTGGCTTCCCCGGCGAAACAGAAGAGGACTTCAACGAATTGCTCGACTTTGCCCGCACCCAACGCTTCGAGCGCATGGGAGCTTTCGCCTACTCTGAGGAAGAGGGCACTTACAGCGCCGAGCATTATCAAGACGATGTGCCAGCTGACGTTAAACAGAGCCGCCTCGATAAACTTATGGCCGTTCAGCAAGAAGTCAGCACCGAGATAGAGGCACAAAAGGTTGGTCAGACCATGCTCGTAATCATCGACCGCAAAGAGGGTGATTACTATATCGGCCGCACAGAATTCTGCTCGCCAGAGGTTGACCCCGAAGTGCTTATCCCTGCCAGCGAGCAAACGCTGAAGATAGGCGAAATGTACGACGTTGAAATCACTGCGAGCGATGAGTTTGACCTTTATGGAAAAGTGAAAGACTGCAATACAACTGCAAAATAAAATATGACGAACAAAGAGTTTATTGATGAATTAGCGAGCCGAACTGGCTACACGGCTAAGGTCACTCGCAATTTAGTTGACGTTGTTGTTGACGCAATGACCACGTCGTTTACCGAAAGCGAAGAGCTGCAAATCGTTGGCTTCGGCTCATTTGAAGTAAAGAAGCACGATGAGCGCATAGTAATAAATCCCCAAACCAAGCAGCGCCAACTTGTTCCACCAAAACTCGTGCTCAACTTCCGCCCCGCACAAACCCTTAAAGACAAATTGAAGGCTAGCGAAGAGCCTAAGGCTGCAAGCAAAAAGGCTACGGCAAAAAAGCCCGCCGACAAGAAAACCACTCGCAAGGCTACAGCCAAAGTAAAGAAAGGAGGCAGCGATGCGTAAGCAGACTATTATGTCAGAAGCACTTGAGAAAAAGTGCGGACTAAAGAAGACAGAGTCTAACAGCTTTGTAAAGGAACTCTTTGCCTTGTTGAAAGAAGCATTGCTCAGTGAAGGGCAAGTAAAGATTAAAGGTCTTGGCACTTTCAAGCTCGTTACGGTAAAGCCACGCGAGAGCGTCAACATTCAGAGCGGCAAACGCTTTGTAATAGAGGGTTACAATAAGATAACCTTCACGCCCGAAACCAGCGTAAAGGATGCCGTAAACGCTCCTTTCGCACAATTCGAGACGGTGGTTTTGAACGATGGTGTTGATTTCTCTGAGATTGACAAAGAGAGCAACTTTGTTCCCAACGACGATGTCGTAGTCACCGAAGAAGACGCCATTGAAGAAGAAGTAGTCGTTGAAGAGCCTACAGCCACAGAATCAGAAGGAACTCCAATAGCAGAAGAACCTGTTATTGCGCAAGAAGAACCAGCAACTGAGAAAGAACCTGTTATTGCAGAAGAGCCAGCAGCCGAACAAACAGAGAATGAACCTGTTGTTGAAGAAGTGCCTACAGCCGAACAGGCTGAGGAAAAGCCCGCTGTTGAGGAAGTTGTCCCACAGGTAGTGGTCACAACAACTCAAGCAGAGCCTGTTTCAAACGAAGAAGACGCTGATGATGACGATAATACTTCCGAAATATCAGCCCTTCGCAAGCACGTTAAAATACTGATGATTGCCGTATGCGCACTCATTGTTCTGATGGGCGTTGGCGGCTATTTATACTGTTCTGACATGGTTAAGAAGAACAATCGCATAGCTCATCTCGAAACTATGCTCAACCAGGAAACCGCAAAGCCTGCCGCGACTCCTCAGCAAGCAACAAAAGAGCAGGAGCAAGCCAATGCCGGCAACATAGACATTGAAACCCTTGACGAGCCTGCACCAACAGCGCAACCCACTAACAACGATGCCACCAAAGAGGCTGCAAAGGCTCAGGCTGACGCACAAGCTAAAGCAAAAGCCGACGCAGAGGCAAAAGCTAAGGCAGAAGCAATAGCCAAGGCTAAAGCCACTGAACAAGCCAAAGCCAAGGCTGCCGCAGAAGCAGAGGCTAAGAAAGCCGCTCAGGCAAGCAGTAAATACGATTCTGACCCACGCGTCAAATACGGCGCTTACCGCATTATCGGCACCGACCAAGTGGTTACGGTTTATGCTGGTGAAACCATTTCGTCTATCAGCAAGGCCTATCTCGGCCCAGGCATGGAATGCTACGTCGAAGCCCTCAATGGCGGCATTAAGGAAGCAAAGGTTGGTCAGAAGATAAAGATTCCGAAACTACAGAAAAAGAAATAATAAAACAAGAAACTCCTATTACACTATGAAACGATTATTATTAGCGCTTTTGATTTCGTCAGCGCCATTTGTCAGTCATGCCGCTGACAGCACTTGCGTCAAATTTGACTTTAAGTCAACCACCGACTTGTCGGGTACTTACACCGGCAGCCTTCAGTCGGGTGCTACGCTCACCACATTCGCTGGCGAGCCCGTGCTCTCGCTGGGCAACAACAATGGTTACTTCGATCTCGGCACTGCCATAGGCAATTACCTTGGCTCTATGAACGAATACACCATAGTTGTAATCGTATTTATTCCCAACAGTACCGATATTTCAGGCATCGGCAACTTCATTTGGTGCTTTGCCAAGTAGTCTGCCGAAGGCTACTATTTCTTCAGTGCCAAG
>CAZPNJ010000272.1:0-2760 GCA_964587765.1 uncultured Prevotella sp. | reverse complement strand
AAAACGGATGTCATTCCGATTTTTCTTCCAATTAATCCTGGCATTTCAATTTAATTTATAAATGTGACTTAAAAAATAATCTTTCTAAAATCGTGTGCAATATACTACACTTTGATTTCTACCTCAACGCCTGAAGGAAGTTCAAGCTTCATCAATGCGTCAACAGTGTTTGCTGTTGAGCTGTAAATGTCAATCAAACGCTTGTAGTCGCTGAGCTGGAACTGCTCACGAGACTTCTTGTTTACGAATGTTGAACGGTTTACTGTAAAGATGCGCTTGTGTGTTGGCAATGGGATAGGGCCTGAAACGGTTGCACCTGTAGCCTTAACAGCCTTTACGATTTTCTCTGCTGATTTGTCAACCAACTGGTGGTCGTAGCTCTTCAGCTTAATTCTGATTTTCTGACTCATCTTATTTTATTTGTTTATTGTTATTTAATTAAGAATGGCGGCTCTACCCTTAAGAGTCATTCGCTAAGCGGCATATCCGCCATTCTTTCTCTTTTCAGATTACAGGAGTTCTGCGTGTCCCTTAACTTCCTCGAGCACTTCCTTAGCAATGTTTGCTGAAACTGCTGCGTGGTGGTCATACTCCATTGAACTTGTTGCACGACCTGAAGTGATGGTACGCAAAGCTGTTACATAACCGAACATCTCTGCCAATGGAACCATAGCCTTAACGATACGAGCACCGCTACGAGCCTCTTCCATACCCTGTACCATACCACGACGCTTGTTAAGGTCGCCGATAACGTCACCCATGTTCTCTTCTGGAGTAACAACCTCTACCTTCATGATAGGCTCCATAAGAGTTGGACCTGCCTTAGGACAAGCATTCTTGAACGCATTGTGAGCAGCGAGTTCGAATGACAACTGGTCAGAGTCAACTGGGTGGAAAGAACCATCAGTCAATGTTACTTTAAGACCTGTCATTGGGAAGCCACCGAGAACACCGTTCTTCAGAGAATCCTGGAAGCCTTTCTGTACAGAAGGTATGAATTCCTTTGGCACGTTACCGCCCTTAACTTCGTTGATGAACTGCAAGTCGCCCTCTGTGTAATCCTCGTCCTTAGGACCGATTGTTACAATGATATCAGCGAACTTACCACGACCACCAGACTGCTTCTTGTAAACTTCACGAAGAGTTACAGGCTGAGTGATAGCCTCCTTATAGTTAACTTGTGGTTTACCCTGGTTACATTCTACCTTGAACTCACGCTTCAGACGGTCGATAATGATATCGAGGTGAAGCTCACCCATACCAGAGATAATGGTCTGGCCACTCTGCTCGTCAGTGCGAACGGTGAAGGTTGGGTCTTCCTCAGCGAGCTTAGCTAGGCCGTTGTCAAGTTTAGCAACGTCAGCCTGGCTCTTTGGCTCAACTGCGATAGAAATCACAGTGTCAGGGAATGTCATTGATTCAAGTACGATTGGCTTGTTCTCATCACAGAGAGTATCACCTGTACGGATATCCTTGAAACCAACACCTGCTCCGATATCACCTGCGTCGATGCTCTCCATTGGGATTTCCTTGTTAGAGTTCATCTGGAACAGGCGGCTGATGCGCTCCTTCTTACCAGAACGTGGGTTGTAAACATAGCTACCTGCAGTTACCTTACCAGAGTAAACACGGAAGAATACCAAACGGCCCATGAATGGGTCTGTAGCAATCTTAAATGCGAGTGCTGCTGTTGGTTCTGCCTCGTCTGGCTTACGGTCCTCTTCAGCATCGGTATCTGGGTTAGTACCCACGATAGCCTCTGTGTCAAGAGGTGAAGGAAGGAATGCACAAGTATAGTCAAGAAGTGGCTGAACACCCTTGTTCTTGTATGAAGAACCAAGGAGCATTGGAGTCAACTCCATTGAGATTGTACCCTTACGGATAGCACGCATAAGCATTTCTTCTGGGATTTCCTCACCCTCGAGATACTTCTCCATGAGTTCATCGTCGAAGTTAGCTGCGTTCTCAACCATCTTCTCTCTCCACTCGTTAGCCTCGTCAACGAGGTCAGCTGGGATGTCCTCTACATCGTAGTCAGCGCCCATGGTCTCATCGTGCCACAGAATAGCCTTCATCTTGATAAGGTCAACAACACCTTTGAAGTTCTCTTCTGCACCGATAGGAATCTGAATTGGGCAAGGGTTTGCGCCCAAGATGTCCTTCATTTGCTGTACTGTCTCAAAGAAGTCAGCACCAGAACGGTCCATCTTGTTAACGTAGCCGATACGAGGAACGTTATATTTGTCAGCCTGACGCCATACTGTCTCAGACTGTGGCTGAACACCGTCAGCTGCAGAATAAGTAGCGATAGCGCCGTCAAGAACACGAAGTGAACGCTCTACCTCAGCGGTAAAGTCAACGTGTCCCGGAGTATCAATCAAGTTGATCTTGAAAGTCTTGTTATCCCAGTTCCAGTTACAAGTCGTAGCTGCTGAGGTAATAGTAATACCACGCTCCTGCTCCTGTGCCATCCAGTCCATGGTAGCAGCACCATCGTGCACCTCACCAATCTTATGAGTTTTACCTGTGTAGAACAAGATACGCTCAGAAGTGGTAGTTTTGCCGGCGTCGATGTGAGCCATGATGCCGATATTACGAGTCAAATGTAAATCGCGATTAGCCATTTTCTTTTTACCTTATTAATTGTGTTTGTTTTAGAATCTGAAGTGAGCGAATGCGCGGTTAGCCTCAGCCATGCGGTGCATGTCTTCCTTACGCTTGTAAGCACCGCCCTGGTTGTTGAATGCATCCTGAATCTCA
>CAZPNJ010000271.1:0-2761 GCA_964587765.1 uncultured Prevotella sp. | reverse complement strand
TGATATGATTTCCACGACTTATTACTAATTTTGCACTTGCTTATGGAATCCGCCCAAATGCATTGAAACGTTAAATGATGCAAAATACACAATAAATATGTGTTGTGTACTTGCTATTTGTTTGAGAATAACGTATTTTTGCCAAAAATAGTGACTATTATGCAGCGCAATATATTTGCAATATTACTCATATCATTGTTGTCATTGACTTGTCCTATTGAGGGCAAGGCAATGGCTGCAATGGAATTTGTAGATAATACAATACAGAATATTTCTCTTACTATTACCGATGGCTCAGCCATTCGTGTGAGCGGAGCTAATGGCGAGACAATGAAAATCTTTAATATTGCTGGTGTATGCGTCAAGAGCATTAAGATAGAAGGCGACGAAAAGCAGTTTAACCTAAACTTGCCTAAAGGCTGTTATATAGTTAAGATAGGTAAGTTTGTTAGGAAGATTTCCGTAAGGTGAAAGCAATAGTTAGCGAGCAGGAAATAATTCGCCTTCTTGCCGATGGAAAGACACAAAGACAGGCATTTACGATTATAGTAAAACAGTATAGCGAAATGCTATATTGGAAGATACGTCGCATAGTATTTGACCATGATGATGCAGATGACGTATTACAAAATACATTCCTTAAAGCGTGGCGTTCAATAGACACGTTTGAGGGAAAGTCAAAACTATCTACCTGGTTATATCGCATAGCAATTAACGAGTCGCTTGACTTCTTGCGCAGAAAGAGTGCAACCATTTCAACGACTGAAGATGATGACGGAATGTCTATCGCCAACAAACTTATGGCTGATGAGTATTTCGACGGAAATAAACTGGAGTTACTGCTTCAAGAAGCCATGGCGCAGTTGCCCGATGTGCAGCGAACAGTCTTCTCAATGCGATACTACGATGAGGTTAAGTATTCAGAAATGAGTAAGATACTCAATACTTCTGAAGGGGCGCTGAAAGCGAGCTATCACATAGCCTCGCAGAAAATAAGAGAATATATTCAGTCAAAAATAGAAAACTAATTTCGGTAGCGATTAAACCTTTGTTAAGACAATGCGTCAAACCATTGTTAAAGGTTTATAACAGCAAGGAATATACAATAATGTATAGCTGAAACCGAAAAGATGGTATATAATATATGGATAAGAACGAAAAATATCTAAAGCAAAAGGTGGGGAACAGAAATCCTTATACCGTTCCTGCTGGCTATTTCGATAACTTCGCAGAGAAGTTTGTCTGTAATTTGCCTGAGCAAGAGGTAAAGGTTGTTCCTATTAGTAAGCATAGGCACTTGACATGGCGCATAGGTGCTGTTGCTGCAAGTTTTTGCGCTGTGATGTTTTCACTTGGTATCTATTTGAATAATAGTAATAGTCAAGCGGAACAGCCTGCTATTTACGCACACGAAAGCGTTTCTAACGAAGAGACTTTTAACGAAGTCGTTGACTATGCTATGATGGACAATGAGGATATGTATGCTTATGTTTCTGAAAATCTGTAACTATGAGAATTAGACTTTTCCTTTTATCGTTTTTGATTACGCTTACAACGTTCGCCTTTGCGCAGGGACCACAGAAGTTTGACCCTAAGCGCTTTGAGGCACAGTTAGAACAATATATTACAACTAAGGCAGGGCTCACGCCAGGTGAGGCAGCAAAGTTTTTCCCTCTCTATAGAGAAATGCGCAAGAAGCAGTTCGCATATTTTGAGTATCGCCCTAATAAGCAGGTTGCTCCGGGCGATGATGAAGCTGCTGCCAAGATGATTAGAAAGCGCGATGAGAACGAAGTGCAAATGAAACTCATACAACAAGAGTATCACAATAAGTTCATGCAAATTATGCCTGCCTCAAAAGTTTTTTGTGTTATCAAGGCTGAAAGTGATTTTCATCGCAGAATGTTCAAGAGAGCAGCCCAGAAACACGAAAAGAAATAGTGATAAGAGGATTACAATTTGAATAGATATTTTATTTATTTGTCGTACGATGGTATGGCATATCATGGCTGGCAAGTTCAGCCGAAAGATAACTCTGTGCAGGCTGAACTGAACAGAGCTTTGTCTATATTACTACGCACTGATATTGACGTAGTTGGTGCTGGCCGTACAGACTCTGGCGTTCATGCTAGAATGATGGTCGCACACTTTGACTTCGATGGCGAGGTAGATTGTGCGCAACTGTCGTATAAGATGAACAAACTTCTGCCAAATGATATTGTAGTAAGCAAGATAATGCCTGTGTCAGATGAGATGCATGCACGCTTTTCTGCTACAAGTCGCACTTATCATTATTATGTTCATACTCAGCCATCGCCATTCCTCAGGGCATATTCGTGCCTTATAACATTTCCTCTCGACTTTAATCTTATGAACGAGGCTGCAAGCCATTTGCTTTATGTCGAAGATTTTGGCGCTTTCTGTAAGGCTCACACCGATGTAAAGACCACTCTTTGCAATGTTACTGAGGCAAAATGGGTACAAACATCACCAACTGAATGGTATTTTGTGATAACGGCAAACCGTTTCCTGCGCAATATGGTTAGAGCCGTAGTTGGCACTTTGGTTGATGTTGGGCGAAAGCGCATTACGATTGACGAGTTTGATATAATCATTGCAGGTAAAAATCGACAGAATGCGGGCGAAAGTATGCCTGGCAATGCTCTATTTCTTGAAGATATAAAGTACTGAATTCTTTATTTATTATGTGGTTAACATTAGCATTTCTTTCAGCAGCCCTGTTGGGTTTTTACGATGCTTT
>CAZPNJ010000270.1:0-2763 GCA_964587765.1 uncultured Prevotella sp. | reverse complement strand
AGTTTCAGTCCACGCTCAATAGCGCGCACCACCACCATCTTACCAGCAATATAGTCGAGCGGCATACATAGCAGCGCCGTGTCATTGGGCTTTAGTCCAAGGAAGTCGCACGTTATGCGAGCCGATGCCAACATACGCTTTTTCTCCACACGCATTGGCTTCGGCTTGCCAGTTGAGCCACTTGTATGTACCAGCACCGTCGGCTCATCGTCGTTCCACTCCTGCAAAAAACGTTCTAAGTCAGTCATCTATGATTCCCTTCCTGCTACCCGTCTATCCGTCTAATTAAGAATTATGCATTATGAATTATGCATTGAGAATTATCCATTGCCCACAGCTTCTCTCCCCTTATTTCCAATGGCATGGGAATGTTGTCTGTGAATAGCTGTCCCGTGCCAAGTCCTTGCGGCATAGTTATGTTCGGACCATAAACATGGGCGGCAAACTGCGCTATAGCGTTAAGTCCCACGTTGCTTTCAAGGGCGGAGGTTATCCACGAACCAATACCACGACGGCGAGCCATGTCAATCCATTCACGAGAACCGTTCATGCCACCATGCAGTGACGGTTTCAAAATTATATATTGTGGGTGAATGGTGTCGAGCAGTTCTTCTTTCATTTGCGGCAGATTAACACCTATCAGTTCTTCGTCAAGGGCAATAGGCAGTGGTGTGTGGCGACATAGTTCTGCCATTGCCGCCCACTGATGCTGACGTATAGGCTGTTCTATTGAATGTATGTCGTATTTCGACAGTTGAGCCAATCGCTGCGGAGCGTTCTCAGGAGTAAAACCGCCATTGGCATCTACTCGCAGTTCTATATCATCTTTTGAGTAGCGACTGCGTATCTGGCGCACAAGGTCCAGCTCACGTTCAAAATCTATAGCGCCAATCTTCAACTTAACGCAGTGGAAACCTTGCGCAAGTTTTTCGTCTATGCGTGCCGACATCTCACTGAATGTGCCCATCCATACCAGTCCGTTTATGGTTATTCCCTCCTCGCCACGAGCAAAAGGAGTGTCAAACAGGGCGGTTGACCCGCCGTTAGACAGTTGCAGCAAAGCCGTCTCCAGCCCGAACAACATTGATGGATAAGGGCGTAACATATCGTAAGGTATTCGCCCTAACTGGCAGAAGTTGTCACATACTGCACGTAGTGTTTGCTCATAATTGGGTAGTGCGTCGCAACTAAGGTCGGGCAGTGTGGCACATTCGCCCACGCCCTCCACACCGGGGCGCTCCGTGTCAGTAAGGTGTATGTAATAACTCTTGCGTGTAGTGTAAACGCCACGCGAAGTTCCCGCTGGCTGCTTAAAGTGCAGCGTCTTGTTTGTTATATCTATTTTGAACATCAAGTGCAAAGATACTAACAATTAGTAATGTGCAATGCGCAATGCGTAATTTATTCTCATTCAGTAACACCTTGATGTGCCAACCTAATTGCGCATTAAATACAATATCTTCGCACTCTTTGCGTTTCATAATATGTATGCAATGGACCGATAGAATACGCCAAGTAAAAATATTGCTGGTGATAATGGCAGTGGTAATAGCCGTAGCATCGCTGGTGGTATCGCACTTCCTTACGCGCGACCTATATATAGAGGAGCGCGGCAAGATGGAGGTATGGGCAGAAGCTATGCGTGCCCTGAACTCTGCCGATGAAAACACCGACCTGAACCTTGTGTTGAAAGTAATAAACCAAAACAACACCATTCCCGTGATTGTTATGGACGCACAGGGCAACGTGCAAACCTTCCGCAACCTTTCAATAAATGCCAACTGCCTTGCCGACAGCATGGCTCAGGCAAGCAAAGAGGGCGCTGAGCTGAAGACGGCAGGCAGGGTAATACCCATTGAACTGAGCGAAGACGCTGGCGGTGGAGTCATCTACGTCTGCTACGACGACTCGCTCATGCTGAAGCGCCTTGCCGTATATCCGTTCGTACAACTTGGTGTCGTACTAATCTTTGTCGTGGTTGCCATATTCGCCCTGCTCACTTCAAAGCGCGCCGAGCAAAACAAAGTGTGGGTGGGACTTTCTAAAGAAACTGCTCACCAACTGGGCACACCTATATCAAGCCTTATGGCATGGGTGGAAATACTCAAAAGCAACTATCCCGACGATGACCTTATACCAGAGATAGAGAAAGACGTCAGCCGACTGCAACTAATTGCCGACCGTTTCTCAAAAATTGGTTCATTGCCCGAACCACAGCCGGCAAGTCTCAACGAAGTGCTTGACCATGTTATCGACTACATGAACCGCCGCACCTCGCAAAACGTGAAGATGCTAAAGCGCTTGCCCGACCACGACATAGTCATCAGCATGAACGCATCACTGTTTGAATGGGTCATTGAAAACCTTTCAAAAAATGCCGTTGATGCTATGGGGCAACAAGGCGGCACCATAACACTTGCCGTTTCTGAAACGCCGCAAAAGGCTATTATTGAAGTTTCTGATACAGGTAAGGGCATTCGTAAAAAAGACATTGCTAACGTATTCCGTCCGGGCTTCACCACCAAAAAACGTGGTTGGGGCTTAGGCCTTTCCCTTGCCAAACGCATAATTGAAGAGTACCACCACGGCCACATCTTCGTTAAAAGTTCAGAGCCTGGCAAAGGCACCACTTTCCGCATAGAACTGAAGAAATAATATACTTATTCAATGTCAAGTAAAATTGACGCTTCTTCTTTTTTGCGCCTTTCCTTTTTAACATTCAAAATTATTAGTATATTTGCAGTGTGAAACCTCGAAAACGGC
>CAZPNJ010000269.1:0-2766 GCA_964587765.1 uncultured Prevotella sp. | reverse complement strand
AAGGTATCCGCCACCTGTCGCATCCTTGGTTCTCGAGCCAGTTCCACCCAGAGGCATGCTCTGGCCCTGTAGATACAGAGTTTATGTTTGACAAATTTATTGAGAAACTTTAGTTCAATATGAAAGATACAGAGATAAAGAAAGTGCTACTTCTTGGTAGTGGCGCACTGAAGATTGGAGAGGCTGGTGAGTTTGACTACTCTGGTTCACAAGCGTTAAAGGCATTGCGTGAAGAGGGTGTGCAAACCGTTCTTATAAATCCAAACATCGCAACCGTACAAACTTCAGAAGGTGTGGCTGACCAGATATATTTCTTGCCAGTGCAACCTTATTTCGTAGAGCGTGTCATTGAAAAGGAACGCCCTGACGGAATACTCCTGTCTTTCGGTGGACAGACAGCTCTCAACTGTGGCGTTGAACTGCACAAGAGCGGTGTGCTTCAGAAATATGGTGTAAAGGTGCTTGGTACTCCGGTACAGGCTATCATGGACACTGAAGACCGTGAACTCTTTGTTGAGAAGCTACGCGAGATAGACGTGAAGACTATCAAGAGCGAGGCTTGCGAAACAATAGAGCAGGCTCGTAAGGCTGCTAAGGAAGTCGGTTATCCTGTAATCATTCGTGCCGCTTATGCCCTTGGTGGTCTTGGCTCAGGTTTCTGCAATAATGAAGAAGAACTAAATCAGCTTGCTGAGAAAGCATTCTCTTTCTCTCCACAGGTGTTGGTAGAAAAGAGTTTGAAGGGCTGGAAAGAAATAGAATATGAGGTAGTGCGTGACAGATATGACAACTGTATCACGGTCTGTAATATGGAAAACTTTGACCCTCTCGGCATTCATACCGGTGAGAGTATCGTCATTGCGCCATCACAGACATTGACCAATAGCGAGTATCATAAGCTGCGCGCTCTTTCAATAAAGATTATACGCCATATTGGCATCGTGGGCGAGTGTAATGTACAGTATGCCTTTGACCCACAGAGCGAAGACTATCGTGTCATTGAAGTAAACGCTCGTTTGAGTCGTTCTTCTGCTTTGGCATCAAAAGCTACGGGCTATCCTTTGGCATTCGTTGCCGCTAAGCTGGGTATGGGCTACGGATTGTTTGAGTTAAAGAACTCTGTAACCAAGACCACAAGCGCATTCTTTGAGCCTGCCCTCGACTATGTAGTTTGCAAGATACCACGTTGGGACTTGAGCAAGTTCCGTGGCGTTGACAAGGAGTTAGGCTCAAGCATGAAGTCTGTAGGTGAGGTTATGGCCATCGGTCGCAACTTTGAAGAGGCTATTCAAAAAGGTTTGCGTATGATTGGTCAGGGTATGCACGGCTTCGTAGAGAACAAGGAACTGAAGATTGATGACATTGACGCTGCTCTGCGTGAACCTACCGATAAGCGTGTCTTCATCATATCTAAGGCTATGCACAAGGGCTACACCGTTGACCAGATACATGAGTTGACCAAGATAGACAAGTGGTTCTTGAATAAGCTAAAGCACATTATAGACATTGACGAACAACTGAAGAAGTGTACCAGCGTGAACGTGCTTGACCATGATCTTTTGCGCGATGCTAAGGTATATGGTTTCACAGATTTCCAGATAGCACGTGCCGTAGGTCTGGAGCAAGAGATAGGCAACATGCACAAGGCTCTGCTGGTGGTTCGCCAGTTGCGTAAGCGCATGGGCATAGTGCCTGTTGTTAAGCAGATAGACACATTGGCTGCTGAGTATCCTGCTCAGACCAATTACCTATACATTACTTATAGTGGCGATGCGTCAGACGTTAAGTTCGAGCACGACAAGC
Source organism: uncultured Prevotella sp. (assembly GCA_964587765.1). Lineage (GTDB taxonomy): Bacteria > Bacteroidota > Bacteroidia > Bacteroidales > Bacteroidaceae > Prevotella. Next base: position 963 of record CAZPNJ010000269.1, on the reverse strand, counting down.
GCTCTATCATTGTGCTTGGCTCTGGTGCTTACCGCATTGGCAGCTCCGTTGAGTTCGATTGGTGTGGTGTGCAGGCTCTGAAGACCATTCGCAAGGAGGGCTTCCGCTCTATAATGATAAACTATAACCCGGAGACCGTTTCAACCGACTATGACGAGTGCGACAAACTCTATTTCGATGAGTTGACGTTCGAGCGTGTTATGGACATCATTGACATGGAACAGCCATACGGCGTAATCGTATCTACGGGCGGACAGATTCCTAACAATCTGGCTATGTGGCTTGATGAACAGAATGTGCCAATACTTGGAACTTCGGCTAAGGATATCGACAATGCCGAAGACCGTGCTAAGTTCTCGGCAATGCTTACACGCAACGGTATAAACCAACCTGAATGGAGCGCACTTACTTCAATGGAAGACATTGACAAGTTTGTAGAGCGTGTAGGTTTCCCTGTATTGGTACGTCCGTCATACGTTCTCTCTGGTGCAGCGATGAATGTCTGCTCTAACAAGGAAGAACTTGAACGCTTCCTGAAACTCGCCGCTAACGTAAGCGAAGACCACCCTGTAGTGGTAAGCAAGTTTATAGAACATGCTAAAGAAATTGAGATGGACGCTGTGGCTAAAGATGGCGAGATTATGGCTTATGCCATATCTGAGAATTTTGTGTTTGCCGGTGTTCACTCTGGCGACGAGTCCATTCAGTTCCCACCACAGAAACTATATGTTGAGACTGTGCGCCGTATTAAGCGTGTAAGTCGCCAGATCGCTAAGGAACTGCACATTAGCGGTCCGTTCAACATCCAGTATATGGCTCGCGAGAACGACATTCTCGTTATAGAGTGTAACCTTAGAGCATCACGCTCGTTCCCATTTGTCAGCAAGGTGCTGAAGCTGAACCTCATCGACTTGGCTACGAAGGTTATGTTGGGTATTCCAGTTGAGAAACCATCAAAGAACC
>CAZPNJ010000268.1:1282-2767 GCA_964587765.1 uncultured Prevotella sp. | reverse complement strand
GGGCTGTATTTGAGGTGAAGAAATCACAAAAGTCTGCCAGATGCTTGGCAAGGCTTTCTGTTAAGATGAAACCATTCAACTCGTCGATGATGCTTTGATCATCTTGTTGATTGAGATCAATGACACTCTTGATGTCATCTTCAAGACGTATTGAAAGTATATCTTTTATCTTAGTCATAATCTAAAATTATCGAAGTTATATCACCACTACACAGCGATATTTTGATGCTGGCTGTTTGTCGAGGAAGTAGATGGTGTCATTTCTTAATACCGCAGGATAAAAGAACACCAGCGGCTTCTTAAACTTCATCACGTTAGGGTCTTCCATAATGTTCTGGTTGGAGAACCCCATCTTATAAATGACCCCTGTATGAATCAAGATGGGTGTCACACCTTTGCCAGCGGCATCAACTATATGCTGCATTAAGAAATTATAGAACGTCCCTTCTGTATAGTTTTGACTTGCAAAAACCTCTGTACCCATATTCTTGAACTGACGCTTAAATTTTGCAAGCCCTTTTGAGTCGACAAACTCAACGAACAGTTTACGAAGATCAATGAATTCATAGCCATCAGTATATCTACTCATGGCTTCTTTTATATACTTTTCTTCGTCAACTGGAGGATAAACAAACAAGATGCTTTTTCCTCCATTTGCATCGGAAGACAAATGGGCGATGTCGCGTCCCAAAGCAGCTGTGAGGTCGCCGAATAGGCGGTTATGTTCTTGTATATATGTTGATGCCATGCTCTATTTCAAATCTATAGTAAGTTCATTACCAATTTGAGTAACATCCCAATATTGGATATTCTCGATTCTCTTCAGCCTATTGATGATATTTTGCTCCTCACAGAACGAAAACACAAGGTAAGGGTTATGCAAAGTTTTATCCTCTGATATGGTTTGAATGAAGCGAATAAAATAAACAAACAAGTTGTTTGTTATGACAGGGTGAATGATGGTTTTCTTAATGGCTCCATCGGCAAGTCCTAGTTTTTTCATAATCGTCAGGTATTTGCTACCTGAGATTTTGATGGTTTCCTCGCTCCATTCTAATTCTCCTTGTTCTGTTTCTTTTATAAAACGAAGAAAACTGGTTGTTTCTTCAGCCGTAATTGTGATTCTTCCAGCATAGACGGCTTTCATAAATACTTCGGCCGTTATTCTGGAAAAAAGAAGATTTGAATAAGTCAACTGCCAGAAGAGAATAATCAATCTTTCCTGTATTGAATAATCCTTATTTGCCAGAGCCTCAAAAAACATCTTCTTGTGTTGGTCATTTTGGAATTTTAGAATACATGTTTCTATAGCAGAAACAAATCGACGCAAAGACTTCTCTGTCCTAAATTCAAAAGCACCAGTACTGCCATCGGTGATACCATAAGTGTCACTGATGTAGTCAAGCATCACGTTGTAGTTTGGCACACTACCCATGATGTTTACCCCTGAGTCGTATTTCTCTTTATTCTTCTTCACCATGGATT
>CAZPNJ010000268.1:0-1272 GCA_964587765.1 uncultured Prevotella sp. | reverse complement strand
CACATTTAAGGCTTCTGCGATTCTTCCTAAAATATTTAAAGAAGGTTGGGAGGAATTTGTAAACCATTTGCTGACAGTCGCAGCATTGACGCCAAGCTGCTCTGCCAACCATTTGTTGGTGCGTTTTTTTTCTGCCAACATTACCTTAATACGATTCAAATCTTTGTATTCTTCCATATCAATGCTATTTGGTAGGGTACAAAGATATATAAAATATCCCAATTAGGATTCAGCTTTTCGTAAAGTTAATAAAACATAACGTCAAAAACTGAAAATAATTCATTTTTGAAGCATACATGTGATATTTTGACGTAATGATTGAAGGCAACCTTTAGCAAAACTCTTTCTTCACCCTTTGTACTGTGCTTACACCTTTGCCACTCAGCTTAGCTACGTCACGGATAGTATAGCCCTTCTTCAAGAATGCAATGACATCCTTATATTCTTCCTTCTTTTGGTCAATAGTCTTGACGGAGCCAGACTTACGACCAAGTTTTCCTCCTTTGGCTATATACTGCTTGCGCCCTGACTGCAAACGGAATGTGATGTTGTCACGTTCCAATTGCGCACAGGTGGAGAGGGTTGCAAGCATGATTGGGGCGAACAAAGACGGTTTCCCGTCATTGTCCAACAGTGAAAACTGTTCCTTCCGCATATAGAGGTTGATGCCACAGTCAAGCAAATCTTTGACAGAGGCAAGCACCTCAAACGCATTCCTGCCCAGCCTTGACAGCTCACTAACAAGCAGGACACAAATGCAGTTGTCCTTACAGAACTGTATCGCTTCACATAAGGTAATATCTACTAATACATAAATTCGAGTGGAAGCCGTACCGTAGAATTTGCGCCAACATTCATTATCGCCCATTTTACGGAAGTTCCCATTATTTCTTCGCAGCCCTTCCTCTTAGTGGCTTGTGTTCTGATCTAACTCCTAACATGATGTTGATTTTTACTTTTTACTACTATGCAAAGATAATATATTTATGTGAAGAAACGCTTATATCCGTGAGGTTTTAATTGCAAGTCGTTCGCACACGTTACAAGCCAATGAAAAATGGGGGAAGGCTTGCACGCCTTACAAAGCGATTGCAAAAGTACATTCGTTCGCACACGTTACAAGCCAATGAAAAATGGGGGAAGGCTTGCACGTCTTACAAAGTGGCATTGCGATGCGCAAAATGACTTTGCTGCGATTACAAACTGGCGTTGCGATACGCAAAACGACTTTGCTGCGATTACGAAGTGGCATTGCGATGCGCAAAACGACTT
>CAZPNJ010000267.1:0-2789 GCA_964587765.1 uncultured Prevotella sp. | reverse complement strand
GGTCGTTTTACTCACTTAGTATTGCTATGGGGTGTATTTGCACTTTTGCCTCTTATTTCTCGCGACAGACCAATCTTATGAAGTCAGCGGTACAAGTGGCTTCGCTCGATACCCTTATTTCAATATTGGCAGGATTGATGATTTTCCCGGCAGCCTTCTCCGTAGGTGGAAATCCGGACAGTGGACCTTCGCTGATATTCATATCATTGCCAAATGTGTTTAACGAAGCGTTTGCAGCTGTTCCTGCTGTAGGGTGGGCAGTGTCGTTAGCGTTTTACGCACTGCTTTCGCTGGCAGCATTAACGTCGTTGATATCAATACACGAAGTCAGTACGGCATTCTTTTATGAAGAGTTGCACATTACTCGTCGTGAGGGTGCTAATATTGTAACTGTAGGCACTATTGTGATAGGAGCGTTTTGCTCATTATCGCTTGGTGCGGTTGATTGGTTGATGATAGGTGGAAAAAGTCTGTTTGATTGGTTTGACTTTATAACCGGACAGATATTCTTGCCGCTTGGTGGATTGCTTACCTGTCTGTTCATAGGCTGGTACGTGCCAAAGAAAATAGTGAAAGACGAATTTACCAATTGGGGCACTATACGTGGTACTCTGTTTGGCGTGTATTATTTCGTGGTAAGATATGTTTGCCCGATATGTATCATAGCCATTTTCCTGCACCAATTTAATATACTATGACCACTGAACGCAGCAATTTCGGTACAAAGATGGGTGTAATACTCGCAACGGCAGGCAGTGCCGTCGGACTGGGAAATATATGGCGATTTCCATATATGACAGGACAAAACGGTGGTGCGGCATTCATTATTATATATATAGGTTGCATATTGCTGTTTGGTATTCCTGGCATGGTGGCAGAGTTTATTGTTGGTCGCCATGGAGCAGCCAATGCGGCTCGCGCGTATAATATAATAGGTAAGAAAAAAGCGTGGTCGGCAGTAGGCTATATGGGTGTAATAACTTCAATGATTATATTGGGCTTTTACGCTGTTGTGGCAGGTTGGTGTGTGCAATATTTGTTTGCATCGCTGTTTGGCGAACTTAGTGGCAACGCACAGTATGTTACCGATTATTTTAAGGCATTTTCGTCAAGTACCATAAAGCCAGTTGTTTGCACATTGGCGTTTATACTAATTACACACATTATTATAATAAAAGGTGTAAGGGGCGGCATAGAGAAAGTGTCGAATATACTTATGCCTTGTCTTTTCGTGTTGTTGCTGGTTATTGTAATAGCGTCATGCTCGCTGCCAGGAGCTTCGAAAGGAGTTGAGTTCTTGCTAAAACCAGACTTCAGCAAAGTTGATGACAATGTTATGCTTGAAGCGTTGGGTCAGGCTTTCTTTTCACTTTCGCTTGGCACAGCCTGCCTTTGCACATACGCTTCGTATTTCTCACGACAGACAAATCTGTTGAAGAGTGCCAGCCAGATAGCGTTTATTGATTCTATTATAGCAATATTGGCAGGATTGATGATATTTCCTGCTGCATTTTCGGTGGGTGTGAACCCCGATAGCGGCCCTTCGCTGATATTCATAACATTGCCGAATGTCTTTCAACAGGCTTTCGGTTCGATGCCTGTAGTGGGCTATGTAATAAGTGTGTTGTTTTACTCACTGCTTGTGTTGGCAGCTCTTACCAGCACAATATCAATGCACGAGATAGGAACGGCATTCTTTTTTGAAGAGTTTCATATAACGCGTCGCCAAGGTGCTGTGATAGAAACATTTGTGTGCTGCGTGATAGGTGTTTTATGCTCGCTTTCGCAAGGCGCTGTACCTGAGTTACGTTTGTTTGATATGGATTTCTTAAGTTTTTGTGACTTCTTCACCGCTCAGATATTGCTGCCATTGGGAGCGTTGCTTACCTGTGTGTTGATAGGGTGGGTAGTGCCAAGAAAACTTGTTAAGGACGAGTTCTCTAACTGGGGAACGCTACGCTCTACTTTATTTAGCGTATGGTTGTTTGCCGTGCGCTTTATATGCCCTATTTGTATATCTGCTATCGCACTGCATCAAGTGGGAATACTCTAAAAGCCTGAACGCTCTGTTTAATCGGCGTTTAATCAGTGTTTAATCGGTGATTAAACGCTGTATGTTGCGCATCGTGTAATGTAGTATTTTTCAGAAATCTATTCTCATTAAAGAAATAAGTCGTAACTTTGCACTCTCAAAAACGTAATTAACTAATTGTCAGCCAGTATAATTGTGACTGATAAATTGCAAAAGATTGATTGTTATGGCATATTTATTTTCATCAGAATCAGTTTCAGAAGGACATCCTGATAAGGTGTCAGACCAGATAAGTGACGCACTTTTAGACCAGTTTCTCGCATACGATGAAACGGCTCATTGCGCTATTGAAACATTTTGTACTACAGGTCAGGTTGTTATCATGGGCGAAGTTCGCTCAGAGGCATACGTAGATTTACAGACAGTAGCGCGCAATACAATTAACAAGATAGGTTATACCAAGGCAGAGTATCAGTTTGACGGCAACTCATGCGGTATTCTTTCGGCTATACACGAGCAGAGCGATGACATTAACATGGGCGTTAGTCGTGAAGACGAGGAAGCACAGGGAGCTGGTGACCAAGGCATGATGTTTGGCTATGCTTGCAACGAAACAGAAAATTACATGCCTGTGACACTTGCACTATCGCACCTTATCATGCAAACTCTTGCTGATATTCGTAAGGAAGGCAAGCAGATGACTTATCTGCGCCCAGACTCTAAGTCGCAAGTAACAGTGCGCTATAACGATAACGGC
>CAZPNJ010000266.1:2581-2803 GCA_964587765.1 uncultured Prevotella sp. | reverse complement strand
GAAGACGGGGAAATGGTGCGTCTCTGCCCAGTGAGGCTTACAAGCGAAAATTTCAAAACCGCGTGCTTCAGTGCGTTAACGACTATAAACCCGACATGCTCTACTTTGACGACACAGTGCTGCCTTTCTGGGGCTGTGACGAGAGTGTTGGACTAAACATATTATCACATTTTTATAATAAGAACACCGAGTGGCACGGAGGCGAGAATAAAGCCGTGGTAT
>CAZPNJ010000266.1:0-2571 GCA_964587765.1 uncultured Prevotella sp. | reverse complement strand
ATGTGGGAAAATCTTACCTGAGGTTCAAAAAGAAGCTATGCTATGGGATGTTGAGCGCGGCACCCCAGACCGTCCACAAGCTAAATATTGGCAAACATGCTCGTGCATAGGGTCATGGCACTATGATATAAACGTGTATAACAATAATGGCTACAAGAGCGCTCAGCAGGTTATAGACATGCTCATTGACATAGTCAGCAAGAATGGAAATCTATTGCTAAGCGTGCCTATTCGTGGCGATGGCACAATCGACGATAAAGAAAGAGCCATACTCAATGGCATTAAAGCATGGATGGACATAAACTCTACCAGTATTTACGGCACGCGTCCATGGAAGACATTTGGCGAAGGACCATTGGCAGAGTCAACTTACGGAATGAGCGCTCAAGGTTTCAATGAGAGCAACAACTATTCAGCCGCTGACGTACGCTATGTGACTCGCAACGATTCTCTTTTCGCCACCATCATGCGTTGGCCCTCTACCGCTCAATTCACGTTTGAAGCGCTTGGACTGGCTTCAGAATTTTACAGCGGTAGCGTCAACAGCGTGAAATTGTTAGGATATGGCGACGTATCATTCAAACAAGACATCAACGGACTGACCATTGACATGCCCGAAACGCATCCAAATGAAATATGCCCCGCTTTTGTAATAACCTTCGACCCTGAATCAGAAACAAATCGCTCTTTGAGCAGCATGGTCGATATATACGAGCAACTCATAAAGCAAACACTTCCACTTGCCAATTACAACACCGGGCACTATAGCAAAACCGCCCTTGACACGTTTCAACTAAGAGTGGAAACTGCCAAGGGCATGATAAGCGCCGATGATGACATACAAAAATCGGAAATAACGAAACTAAACCATGCTTACACGGAATATCGCAGCAAGTCATACAACGAGGGGGGAGCACCACTGTCATTAAGCAATGAAGACCTAACGACAAAGAAACTTACGCAAGCCACAGGCTTCAGTGCCACCAACATGGGAAGTCGCTTCGGCAAACCCGTAAACTGGACCGTCGAGAACTTCAACATACCTGAAAAAAACATCGCCATGGGCACAAAAGGCGGCATTGATAAATATTCAGGACAAAACTGCCTCATGCTCGGCACATGGCGTTCTGAAGACGGCACGCCCAATGGCGATATCACCAACGCGCGAATATACCGTCGCATACACCTTGATAAAGGTAGATATTATTTTGGAGCAGCCTATAACGCTAACTACAACATGAATGGTCAGCACTACATTTTCGTAGCTAACAACGTGCTCTCAACCAATGCCATTCCATCTAAATCGATCGCTTATGAAGTAATTGGGAAAGCTGGATCTGACGGACAAATGAGAGGCGTATTCTTTACCATAGAAAAACCTCAGGACGTTGTGCTTGGTTTTCAAGCCAATCTTGACAATGGCATAGAAAACCAAGAGTTTCGCGCACAGGAAGTACGCCTACTTTCCTATGGCAACACGGTGGCAGTGGTTGAAGACTTGACAAGCGAACTGCTCATAGAAAGTAAAAACTTCAGTCGAAAAAACACGGCAGAGACAACACGCTTTTCAACACCTGCCAATTGGGTCGTTGAGAATTTCAAAATACCCAACGGAGCTGACGGCACAAAAAACGGCATTGATAAATATCCCGGCTACAACTGTTTGATGCTTGGCATTTGGAACGACCGAGCATCAAACACTGAAGGAGACCTTGCCAACGCACGCATATACCGCACTCTGCGACTCTCACCGGGCACATATCGTTTTGACGCTCAATTTCAAACCACTTACAACATATCAAACGCATATATCTTTGCCTCTAACTCTCTCATGAGCACGGCGCAGTTGCCAAACGACGCTCTTGGAACATACCGCATACAAAGCATTCCCGACCGCGACGCAAACACTTGGTTTGGAACACAGTTCACAATCGGCGAAGAACAAGACGTTATAGTTGGGTTTCAAGCCAATCTGGCTACTGGCAACGAGGCACAAGAATTTCGCGTGAAAAGCGTCAATCTGAGTTCCTTAAAACTACTTGACCTCGACGACACCTCAACTAAAATTCAAGTTAACCCCTATTCTAACCATTCTTTGTCATCTTCCGATTACGTTTACGATATAAATGGACGAAAACTTAATTCCAAGCAACACACGCAACGAGGCATTCATATAATGAATGGGAAGAAAATAATAATGAAATGAGCTTGATAGCGCAGCCATGCCTTAAATTATTTTTGAGAGCAAACGCATCATAATTGACACAATTGTTTATTCAACTATTCCCATGCGTGCGAGCAACAGCTCACATTCATGGGGATTTTTAGTCTCTTATCAGAGAAACACCTTGACATACGCTCCGATTTTTTGTTCGTGGTTTGCGAATAGGCATAGCATGGTTTACTGGCGTTGCATAGGGTATGACGCCCTCAGCGTCAACACATGAGTGATGATAGTAGTTAAAGAAATTTAGAAGAAGGAATTGTGTTTGGAAAGGGCGAAAATAGTGAGTGAATTTACAGTTTTTCTAATGCGGGAATGTGTATTGTGCTGCGAGAAAGGTTGATTAG
>CAZPNJ010000265.1:0-2808 GCA_964587765.1 uncultured Prevotella sp. | reverse complement strand
GGCTACACCACCCACGACCTGCAAGGATTTATGGGAGGTGACATTCAGGCTATGATAGACGCACTGACCGTTGCCGAGAACGCTGAGAAATTAAAGAATACAGAGCTATAAAAGAATGAACAGACAAGAACTTATAAACCAGATAAAGCAAAAGAAGAGTTTCCTTTGCGTTGGACTTGACACAGACATTAAGAAGTTGCCAGAAGCCCTTCGCAATGAAGACGACCCGATATTTTCTTTCAACCGTGCCATTATTGACGCTACTGCCGACTATTGCATAGCATACAAGCCAAACTTGGCTTTCTATGAGAGTCTTGGCATACCCGGCATGGCTGCTTTTGCCAGAACGGTGGCATATCTGAAGAAATACTATCCAAGCCACTTCATCATTGCCGACGCAAAGCGTGGTGACATTGGCAACACATCTGAGATGTATGCCCGCACCTTCTTTGAAGAGTATAAGGTTGACGCTCTGACCGTAGCACCATATATGGGCGAAGACAGCGTTACACCTTTCTTGAAGTATGATGGCAAATGGGTTATTGTTTTGGCTCTGACTTCTAACAAAGGTTCGCACGACTTCCAACTCACCGAAGACAAAAACGGAGAACGCCTGTTTGAGAAAGTATTGGAAACAGCTCAGACATGGGGCAACAATGACAACATGATGTTTGTAGTTGGTGCCACACAAGGAAAACTGTTTGAGGACATTCGCAAAAAAGCACCTGAAAGTTTCCTTCTTGTGCCGGGCGTAGGCGCTCAGGGTGGCAGTCTTGAAGAAGTTTGCCAATACGGAATGACTGCCGACTGCGGACTTATAGTTAACAGTTCAAGAGGTATCATTTACGCTTCTAATGGTGACGATTTTGCTGAGGCAGCAGCCGAAAAAGCAAAGGCTTTGCAACAGCAAATGGAAGAAATTCTTAAAGATAAGCATATTTTGTAATAGAAAAAGTATATCTTTGCAAGATAATAAAACCTACAAATATGGAATTTACAGCACAACAGATAGCACAAGTAGTAGGTGGAAGAATTGAAGGCGACGGAAATGTTGCCGTAAACGACTTCTGCAAAATAGAAGAAGGGCGCAAAGGCGCCATCACATTCCTCTACGATGCAAGATACGCTCACTACTTAAAAGATACTGAAGCAAGTATCGTACTTACAAACGAAGGCATTAAGGCTGATGGCACAAACGCCACGCTCATATACGTTAAAGACGCTCGCGAGGCTGTAGCGCAACTAATGCAGATTTATCAAAGTGCGGTAACACCTAAGAAGACTGGTGTTGATGACCTTGCTTACGTATCACCATCGGCAAAGATAGGTAAGGACACTTGGATTGCTCCTTTTGTTTATGTTGGCGACAACGTTGAGATTGGCGACAACTGTATAATTTACCCAAACGTAACCATATATCACGGATGTAAGATTGGCAATAACGTAATCTTACACGCTGGTGCTGTGATTGGTGCCGACGGCTTTGGATTCCAGCCTAACGGCGACCACTACGACAAGGTGCCACAGATTGGCAACGTAGTTATTGAAGACGACGTTGAAATTGGCGCTAACACATGTATTGACCGCGCAATGATGGGTTCTACCATTATACATAAGGGCGTAAAGCTCGACAACATGGTACAGATAGCTCACAACAACGAAATTGGGGCAAACACAGTTATGTCAGCTCAGGTTGGCATAGCCGGCAGCACAAAGGTTGGCGAGTGGTGTATGTTTGGCGGTCAGGTTGGCATTTCCGGTCACATAACCATCGGCGACAAGGTGTTCTTGGGCGCTCAGAGTGGTGTTCCAAGCAGTTTGGAATCTGGCCAGCAACTTATTGGCACACCTCCAACAAATAAAATATCATTCTATCGCAGTCATGCCATTATGAACCAACTGCCAGAAATGCTGAGAGAGTTGAGAGCATTAAGAAAAGAAGTTAACGAATTAAAGAACAACAAGTAATGAACACAGATAAGCAACGCACACTAAAGGGAAGTTTTTCTCTTTGTGGCAAAGGACTACATACAGGATTAAGCCTCACGGCAACATTTAATCCTGCACCAGAAAATACAGGTATTAGAATTCAGCGCATAGACCTTGAAGGTCAGCCAGAGATACAAGCACTCGCAGAGTATGTTATTGAGACCACTCGCGGCACTGTTCTTGGCAACGACAAGATGCGCGTTTCAACTATCGAGCACGGTATGTCTGCCCTTTACGCTCTTGGCATTGACAACTGCTTAATACAGGTTAATGGTCCTGAGTTCCCAATTCTTGATGGCTCTGCCATGATGTATGTTGACAAGATTAAGCAGGTGGGCATTGAAGAGCAGAACGCACCCAAAGACTATTATATAATCAGAAAGAAGATTGAGGTAAGAGACGAGAAAACCGGTTCTTGCATCACCATATTGCCAGACGAGGACTTCTCTATCACAGCAATGTGTTCATTTGAGTCTAAGTTCATCAGCAGCCAGTTTGCTACATTAGACAACATAACAAAATACTCTGAAGAGATTGCTCCTGCCCGCACCTTTGTTTTCGTGCGTGACATCGTGCCACTGCTTGAGGCAAACCTCATCAAAGGCGGCGACCTTGACAATGCCATTGTCATTTATGAGCGTCAGCTTGAGCAAGAAAAACTTGACCAACTGGCAGACTTACTAAAAGTGCCACACATTGACGCTAACAACATTGGCTACATACAGCACAAGCCATTGCAGTGGGACAACGAGTGTACTCGCCATAAACTGCTCGACATCATTGGCGACATGGCACTTATCGGCAAGCCTATTAAGGGTA
>CAZPNJ010000264.1:0-2815 GCA_964587765.1 uncultured Prevotella sp. | reverse complement strand
CTCAAAAACTTGCTCCTCAACTCGAACGTTTTTGCGTTAACATATACAGTTTTAAGTGTTAAATTGCATAAACACTGAAAAGGACATTTTTCTTAGCATGAATCAAATAAGCGTTTAGCCCACAAAAATAAGAAAGTTAATTACGCATTTATCGTTTATTAATTAGTGTGAATTGTTAAAGTAGTTTCTCTACTTTCTCAACAATGCTTTCAGGACTGATGGTTGTAAGGCAGGCGAAGTCGCCACGATTACAAACATCGCACCCATAAATAGAGCATGGGCGACATGGCATTTCGGTTTGTACAGTGTTTTCTGTGCTTTGATTCCAACCCATGAAACCGGCGTATGGGTGGGTTGAGCCCCAAATGCTTATTACGGGTGTGCCCACCAGCGACGCAAGGTGCATGTTGGCGGAATCCATACTAATCATAAGGTCAAGATGGCTCATTAGTATCAACTCTTGTCTTAATCCCTTCAGCAGAGCCGAGGCGTTGATACATTGTTGATGTTTGTTTACGATGGCATCAATGGCTGCACGCTCTTTGCTGCCACCACCAAACAAGAATATGCGAACTGATGGGTGGTCATAGGCAATCTTTTCTATAACCTGCTCCATTTGCTCTATTGGGTAAACCTTTCCCTCGTGTGCGGCAAATGGGGCTATTCCTATCCAACGACGCGTACCCTTACGCCCTATTCCCGAGTCAAGCAAATTTAGATTGCCACCTTCTGGCGGGAATATTGATGTGAAATCTGGCGTTATCGGGTGACCCAACTTTTGGAAAACCTCTAAATAGTTTTCAAAAGAGGTGGGCTGTTGCTTTAATATTTTGTTGCTGCCTTCTCGAGTTAGTTCTTTTTTCCCTTGTCTGTGCTTGTTTATGTGTTGCACCTTAAATCCTCCGAGGTTGAATCTGGCTCGCAGATATTGCGTACGCAGAGAGTCGTGAAGGTCAGCCACTGCTGTGAAGTTTTTCGCAACAAGTCGTCGGTATAGCTTATTCAATCCGTTTACACCATGATATTCCTTGTCAACATCGGCTGACATAAACGTAACGTTCGGCGCCAAATCTTTGAAGAAAGCCGAGGCTACGGGACGAGAGAGCACAGCAATTCTAACATTTGGGTATTGCTTAGCCAATGATGCCACTACGGGCACCATCATTGCCACGTCGCCCAATGCTGAGAAGCGCATTATCAGTATGTGCTCTTTTTTCATTCAGGTGTAAGTGTGAGTGAGATTTCTTTTTATAGGTTATTTGTTCTCACCGTATAATATAGGGTTGGTGCTTGGGTCGTTGTACATCTTCATCTGGCGATAAACCTTCATGTATTTGCGACCAGCCTTAATATCTTCCATCAACTCCTCAATAGCCTGCGAAAGGTCTTTCTGCTGTTCAAGCAGCACGTCCAACTTAGCCTGACATTTTGCTATGTGCTCAGCGCTTGCGTCAGTGCGCATGGTCTGCTCCTTCATGTGATAAATCTTCAGAGCGAGAATGCTCAAACGGTCTATCGCCCATGCAGGACTCTCGGTGTTAATCTTTGCGTCAGGCAAAGGCTTTACGTCAGCGTAAAGTTGGCGGAAATAAGAGTCAATCTGTTCAACCAAATCCGTACGGTCTTGGTTGCTTCTGTCAATACGATGCTTTATTTCCATTCCATCAACAGGGTTAATGTGAGGGTCACGAATGATATCCTCAAGATGCCACTGAACGGTATCAATCCAGCATTTCAAGTAAATACGGTTCTCAATGCCGTTGCGCTCAAACGGGTTATTTATCTGTGCATCAACGTTATCCGTAACGTGATAATCGTTAATTGCCTTCGTAAAAATGTTGTTGCAAGTTTGTGTAAAAGTCATTTTCTTATTGTTTATTTTTGCAAAAGTAATGAAAGTCGAGTGCAATACAAAGCAAAAAACATTTTTTTTGTTTTTATTGCCGAGGCGCATCTTACTTTCATCGTTCTTGGTAAAGATAGTGCAAGGCGAGAGATTTACCAAAAATAAGCTTATTTATTTTTGCAAATCCGAGCCGCAGCTTATCTTCATCGCCTCATGGTAAAAGTAATGAAAGTCGAGTGCAATAAAAACAAATAAATTTATTTTGTGCTTCTCTCGGCTTTCGCTACCTTTGTCCCCCAGAACCGAAATCAGTAACAATATTTATAACTAAGCAATTATGAACAACAAAAAGACCTTTGCTGCGTTGGCACTGGGACTGTTATCTACGGTCGGTGCCTTTGCACAGCATCAGTTTGACGTTAATGTTAAGAAACTTGGTTCACCTATTCAGCCAACAATGTACGGCATCTTCTTTGAGGATATCAACTTTGGCGCTGACGGTGGCCTGTATGCCGAGATGGTGGAAAACCGTTCGTTTGAATTTCCACAGCGACTGATGGGTTGGAATACCTACGGAAACGTTGAAGTAAAAAGCGTGAAGCCTGCCTTTGAGCGCAATCCTCACTATGTTACTCTGCGCAATGCGGGGCATAAGGAGAAGCGTACCGGATTGGAGAATCGCGGATTCTTCGGCATGGGCTTAAAGAAAAATATGGGCTATGACTTTAGCGTATATGCTCGCCTAAGCGAACTTAACGGCAAAAAGGCACAGATAAGAGTGGAGATTGTCGGCGAGGACGACGTGCCAATAGACAAAGCCACAATAACCGTAACGGGCAACAAGTGGCAGAAATATACTGCTACGCTGAAGTCAAACAAGACTGTTCAGAAGGGTATAATGAGAATTTTCCTGACCTCAGCAGATGGTGTTGACCTTGACCACGTTTCAATGTTCCCACAGGACAACTG
>CAZPNJ010000263.1:0-2830 GCA_964587765.1 uncultured Prevotella sp. | reverse complement strand
TTGCGCTTGTCAATCTCCTTGTCGAGCACAGCCTCAAAGACGTGTTGCAACTGTGTCAGCATAAACAAGCTCGGCAACAAGTTAAAGCTCAGCGGTTCTGTGGTAATGTTTTTCCTGAGCATTGACAAGGCATCTGTCACCATCTTATTGTGGTCAGAATACAGCTTTGGCAGGTCGTTAAGTCCAACCCATACTAAGCCGTGCTGCTTGCGCAGTTCCTCATCGTAGTCTTTCACATTTATCAGTGCGCAATAAGCAACGGAGATAACGCGCTCGCCCGGGTCACGGTCTATAGCACCGTATGCCCAAACCTGTCTGAAATACAGACTTTTAAGTCCTGTCAGCGAACATAATACACGGTCAACCGCTTGGTCAAGACTCTCGTCCATGTTCACGAAACCACCATATAGGGACCACTCTCCACGACCTGGGTCCATCTGTCGCTTGCCTACAAGCACCTGCAACTTATTCTCTTCAAAACCAAAGACGATACAGTCCACCGAAACATACATCTTTGGTTGAGTTTCATAATACATTGGCATAATATTACTATTACCTGTGGTTATGTTGGCATAATGTAAAAGCAACTGGCTCAGGTCGCAATGACCAAGCCAATTGCTTTTATTCTTTTTACCAGAAGTATGCGTAGAAAGCTCCGCAAAGTGCAATAACGCCGAGCGTTGCTACGATATCCCAAACGTTGAAACTCTCTTTAATCTGTTTCTTGTAGTCGCCAGTGAAGGTGATTGCAGCAACCTGTTCCTGTGTTGGAGCTGGTGTGAAGAAGCTTACACAAACCATCAGCGCAACGATTACAACGAGCAGCCAGCACTCAAACACGAGCCAGTTGGTCTGCCAGAACCAGGCTGTATTCTCCCAGAATGCGCCTTCCATAACAGCGTTACCTGAGTCTGTGAATACGTTGGTTACAAGGCGAAGCATACCGATGACGAAGCCACCTATCAAGCCCCACTCACCTGCCTTTGGTGTAATTTTCTTAGAGAAGATACCGAGGGTAAACACAGCTACCATAGCTGGTGCGAGTAGCGACTGAATACCCTGCAAGTAGCTGTAGAGGTTACCCATGTTCATCATTACTGGCAACCAGAGCAAGCCAAGAACAACAACCACAACGGTTGCGATACGACCTACGAGTACATAGTGAGCCTCGCTCATGCCCTGCTTCATTGGCTTATAGAAGTCCTCGGTGAACAGTGTAGCGCAGCTGTTGAAGAATGCTGCCAGAGATGTAACGAGGGCGCAAACGAAACCAATGGTTACGAAGCCCTTAACACCTATTGGAAGAATGTTCTTTACAAGCATAGCGTATGCACCGTCGGTCTGGTCGTGGTCAGCAATATCCATGTGTATGCCGCCAATGCCGGTCTGAGACATTGCGATAGCAACCATACCAGGGATAAGGAACATGAACACAGGCAACAGTTTGAAGTAACCGGCAGCGATAGTACCACGGCGAGCGCGTGCCATTACAACACGATTGTCTTCGCCCTTGGTCTGACCAAGTACACGCTGTACGATATGCTGGTCGGTACACCAGTACCAGAAGCCTATGATAGATGCTCCGAGGAATACCACGAAGCCTGGATAGTCATGATATAGTGGATCAGGGTTGCCAGAAGCGTTTACATCGCTCCAGTGGAACATGTGAGTGGTTCCATAGCCATCGTGCAAGCCGCTGCAAACGTCCATCATGGTTTGCCAACCTTGCGTGATGCTACCCTCGCCCAGTGTAGAAAGTCCTAAGAACAGCACGAGGAACGAACCTATAATAAGAATAGGTGTCTGTACGGCTGACATGGTCATCACACCTTTCATACCACCAAACACGGTGAATACTGCGGTGATGGCGATTAGTCCGAGTGCGCCTACCCAGAAGTTCAGTCCGAGCAGATACTTAAAGAAGATGCCGCCAGTGAACGCCGTTACGCTCACCTTTGTAAGAATGTAAGCAACAAGTGTGATGATAGAAAGCCACGAACCGGTTTTCTGTGTGTAGCGATATTTCAGGAAGTCGGGCATGGTAATAATCTTGCCCATCTTGTTGTTCAGAAGTTGATAGAATGGCACGAACAGCCAGCCCAGAATAAGAATCATCCAGCCTTGCATCTCCCAGTGAGCCATACCTACGCCGTCTTTTGCGCCGGTTCCGGCAAGTCCAACCAAGTGCTCCGAGCCAATGTTGGCAGCGAATATTGCGGCACCGATAATATACCATGGTTCACCTTTACCGAAAAGATAGTCTTGACTATCTGCGCCTGCCATCTTTTCCTTGTCTTTCTTAATGGCACGCCAAACGTACCAAATGATGAGTGCGAAGCCAACTGCCATTACTGTCCAGTCAAGCCATACGAATTCATGTGCGTTCCAGTTCATTTTGTTTTGTTTGAATGTTTAATTAGTTGATAATATCAGCGTTAAAGATTTAATAGTTAGTTATTTTACTGAGTTGGGTGTAAAATTACAACTTTATTTTGGACACAACACATCTTTTTGAGAATATTTCCTCAAGGAATTAGTTTTTTTACTTTTTTTATATCTTTAATTGCCCTTATATAAATTTCTTGCTCTATGTCAAGTCAAGGCTAATCAGGTCTTTCACCACCTCACCACCAGCTACTATGCCCTCGGCAGCTGGCACAAAGGCATTACTTGCCGGTGCAGAGCCAGCTCCGACAGGGCGTATTGGTGCTTCCTCACTATACACGACCTTAGTATGAAGTAGGCCGTCTTGGCGCAGTTTCTTGCGTATTACTTTTTCCAATGGATCCATCTTGGTTTTGCTCAGGTCAGTCACACGAAAAGCCGTTGC
>CAZPNJ010000262.1:0-2853 GCA_964587765.1 uncultured Prevotella sp. | reverse complement strand
TTATTAGAAGCCATAGATGTTTCGGTAAGACCAGTAGAATATTGCAATGGGTCACCATTAGAACTTGTATTGTACCACAACTCTTCAGCAGAAGCGACATTTGCTTTTATCGTTCCTGTTTCATAATGATAGTCAGAAGCTGACTGGAGGAGGGTTACGCCAATCTTATGGTCTTCAGCGATAGTTTTATTATAATAAATAAGGTTATCAAGAGTCCATGCTACACGCTGATATGGGTTATACAGAGCGATGTTGTTGCCATCACCATTTATACCCTTTGCGGCAAATGCCTGACCAAGGCGATAATACTGAAGTTCAGGACCGAACTGTATTCTGTATGACAAGCCCTCAAGTGGTTGCCAAATCTTACCGAAGTCAACCTGAGAATATACACTACCGTTGATACGGAAATTGCGACGTTTGTTTGTGGTATATTTCAGTTCATCTATTGGGTTGATGATGTTTACGTTATATGACCATGGGTTATAAATGTTGTTTCCATCAGCGTCGTATGGCACTGTCCATGGCAACATACCCAACAATGCGCTATAGTAATCACCAGCGCCAGTTACAGACTTGGCATAGTTGTAACCATAGTTTTGGTCACCGTATGAAGCGTTCATTGTCATACCCATAGTGAAGTATGGCAATGGGTTAGCCTCAATAGAGGTGTTGAACGTAAAACGCTTGTAAGACTGACAGGGCTGTGTACCAGTCTGACCGAGGTAGCCAAATGAACCATAGCCACGGAATTTGTCAGTACCGCCAGAAACACTCAGAGTATGCTCTGTGGTAATACCTGTCTGCTTGCCCTTGCCAGCCCAGTCGTAAGAGCCGACCTTGCTTGCGTCATACGTATCGTGAGCGTCGTTCCAAGCCTTAGCGATATTGTCCCAGCCGGCAGTGCCGCCAAACAGTCTAAGGTCACTTGCATAGTCTGGAGCGAAAGGAGCGGAAGCATCGCCATAAGCACCTTGGTTATAAAGAGCAAGGCGAGCATAGTTGAGCCACTGTGACGCTGACATCATATCGGTTACTTGGTGTATGTTAGAGAAAGTAACCGTACCTGAATAGTTAAGGTTTACCTTACCAGCCTTACCCTTCTTGGTTGTAACGAGTACAACACCGTTAGCACCACGAGAACCGTAGATAGCCGTTGCCGAAGCGTCTTTCAAGACTTCGATAGACTCGATATCCTGTGGGTTAATATTCTCGATGCCACCATTCTGGATAATCATTCCATCAACTACATAAATTGGCTACAGTCATTTCGGTCAACTTCTTTGAATCAATGTGAGCAAGCGCACCCGTAACGTCGCTTTTACGTTGCACGCCATAACCTACTACGACAAGTTCGTCGAGCATTTGGTCGTCTTCCTTCATTGAGATTTGGTAGGAAGACTGGCTGCCCACACGGAACTCGTATGGTAAGAAGCCTACATAGGTTATTGTTACTACATCACCGCTCTTAGCGTTCAACTGGAAACGACCATCCAAATCGGTCATTGAACCAACTGAAGCGCCTTTCACCCTTACGGATGCGCCGATGATAGGCTCACCGTTACCGTCTGTGACAGTACCGGAAATCTTTTTAGTTGCTTGCTGAACAGCTGCTATACTGTTCATTGAATTGCTTTCGCTTGCAGCGTTTACGGAAGGAATACCCGTTAACATCAAAGCGGAAGCCAGCAACAAAGTTCTACTGACATTTTCCATTAAGTCAATAATTTTAATTTGTTAGTAATAAAGATGTTTAATATAAATTATCAATTGTTTGTGCAAAATTGGCAAAAACTAAGGCTCACAAACTTAGTTTTTTGATAAAATTAGTTTGTTTTTTGTTATATAAAAAAAAAAAGAGATACACACATTATTATATTATGAGTTGTGAGTTTTGAATTTTGAGTTTTGAATTATTCTCGCTTCGCTGCAATTAAGAGTCGTTCAGTTGAGATTTGACAATTCATAATTGAGTAATTCTTAATCGGCGCAGCCAACTAAATCCTAATTCAAAACTCTAAACTCCTAATTGTCATTAAGAAATCTTTGATTTCTCCAACAGCTTGGGGCAAACAGTGGCGAGCGGACAACTGTCGCACTTGGGTTTGGCACTGGTGCAGATGTAACGACCATGGAGCAAAAGCCAGTGATGAGCATCGGAGAGGTCGGCAGAGGGAATGTGGGCGGAAAGATATTTCTCCACTTTCAAAGGAGTGTCAGCCGACTGCGGCACAAGTCCTAAGCGGTGGCTCACACGATACACATGGGTGTCAACCGGCATGGCGGCTTTGCCGAACCACACGGCTTGTACCACGTTGGCAGTCTTTCTGCCGACGCCCGGCAATGAGGTGAGTTCTTCAGTTGTTTCCGGTACTTCGCCGCCAAAGCGTTCGACCAAAAGTTTTGCCATTGCCACAAGATTCTTTGCCTTGCTGTTAGGGTAACTAACCGACTTTATGTATTCCAGAACGTCGTCAACCGTCGCCTTTGCCATTGCCACAGCGTCAGGGTAACGGGCAAACAGAGCCGGAGTAACCATGTTGATGCGCTTGTCGGTACACTGCGCACTGAGCAGCGTAGCCACAAGCAACTGAAAGGCACTGCCAAACTCAAGTTCACTGGTAGCGTGAGGTTGAGTGGTGCGAAAATAATCAAGAATAAATTGGTAACGTTCGGTCCTTTTCATGAAATAACGGTTAGTAAAGATTAAAAAGAGCGGTAAGCGAGGCTCGAACTCGTGACCCCCAGCTTGGGAAGCTAGTGCTCTACCAACTGAGCTATTACCGCAGCGCACTTACAAAAAAGAGCCGATACCCGGACTCGAACCGGGGACCCACGCATTACGAATGCGTT
>CAZPNJ010000261.1:0-2856 GCA_964587765.1 uncultured Prevotella sp. | reverse complement strand
AATAGAACGACTGGGCGGGAAAACTCCATTGCAATACGCCGACAAGCCCTATATGGATATGCTTGCCCGCAAGGGGCGCACTGGCAGACTGATGACTATTCCTGACGGTTTTCACCCAGGCTCTGAAGTTGCCAACAGCAGCATAATGGGCTACGACCAAAACAAGGTTTATGAGGGGCGCGGACCCCTTGAGGCAGCATCTATAGGCTACGAAATGGCTGACGATGACCTTGCGCTGAGGTGCAACATAATCTGCCTTGAAAACGGAGCGATAAAGAACCATCATGGCGGTCATCTTACCACAGAGCAAGGCGACGTCTTAATTAAATACCTTGATGAGAAATTAGGGTCTGACCGAGTGCGCTTCATCACAGGCATACAGTATCGCCACTTGCTGATAATAAAAGGCGGCAACAAGCACATTGAGTGTGCCCCACCCCACGACCACCCAAATGAGTCATGGCAACCACTGCTCGTAAAGCCAGAAGCAAATTGGGCTGACCGCAAAGACGGCGACCGCATGACGGCACGACAAACGGCAGATTTGATAAACGAACTGATAGTTAAATCACAGGCTCTGCTCTGCGAACATCCGTTCAACAAAGAGCGAGCAAAGAGTGGAAAAGACACGGCAAACTCAATATGGCCTTGGGGAGGAGGTTATCGGCCCTCAATGAAAACATTGCCCGAAATGTACCCACAAATAAAGTCGGGAGCAGTGATTTCAGCTGTTGACCTGATTCGTGGCATTGGTCATTACGCTGGATTAAGAAACATTATAGTGCCAGGTGCTACGGGACTTGCCGACACCAACTATGAAGGTAAGGCTCAGGCTGCAATAGAGGCATTGAAAACTGACGACTTCGTTTATCTGCACCTTGAGGCGAGCGACGAAGCTGGGCATGACGGCGACCTTGAACTGAAGTTGCGCACAATAGAATATCTTGACCATCGCATAGTGGAACCCATATACAACGAAGTGAAGACGTGGGAAGAGCCTGTGGCGATAGCAATTTTACCAGACCACCCTACGCCCGTTGAAATACGTACTCACGTCAAGGAAGCTGTGCCATTCATAATCTGGCACAACGACATTCAGCCCGACGACGTACAACTCTACGATGAAGCGTCGTGCGTTAGTGGCGCATACGGATTGCTACACCTTCATGAATTTATGAACAAGTTTATGGAATTATTATGAAGTATTATAGTACAAATGGAAATGCTCCTTTAGCATCGCTGAAAGAAGCAGTGATAAGAGGGCTTGCCCCTGACCGTGGGCTTTATATGCCTGAGAAGATAAACAAGTTGACAAAGAATTTCTTTGACCATATAGAAGACCTGTCGTTTCAAGAAATGGCTTACAACGTTGCCGATGCTTTCTTTGGCGATGACGTTGAGCCAGAGGCTTTTCGCAAAATCGTTTACGACACGCTGGCGTTTCCCACGCCTGCGGTAAAGGTTACCGACAACATCTATTCGCTTGAACTTTTTCACGGTCCCACGCTGGCGTTCAAAGACGTTGGCGCACGTTTCATGGCACGCCTTCTGCAATATTTCAACAAGGAACAGCAGGTAAACGTGCTCGTGGCTACTTCTGGCGACACGGGTTCTGCCGTTGCCAACGGCTTCCTCGGTGTTGACGGCATACACGTTTACGTGCTCTACCCCAAGGGCAAGGTCAGTAAAATACAAGAGAGCCAGTTCACCACACTCGGACAGAATATCACTGCCATAGAAGTTGACGGCGTGTTTGATGACTGCCAAGCATTGGTTAAAAACGCCTTCATGGACGCCGAACTTAACAGCCACATGAAATTGACCTCTGCCAACAGCATCAATGTGGCACGATTCCTGCCACAGGCGTTTTACTATTTCAACGCCTACGCTCAACTGAAGCATCTGGGCAAGGACATCGTTGTGTGCGTGCCAAGCGGCAACTTCGGCAACATCACTGCCGGACTGTTTGGTCAGCAGATGGGACTGCCAATAAAGCGATTTATCGCTGCCAACAATGCAAATGATATTTTCTACAACTATTTGAAGTCGGGAAAATACTCGCCGCAGCCCAGCAAGCAAACCATTGCCAACGCCATGGACGTGGGCGACCCAAGCAACTTTGCCCGAGTGCTCGCCCTGTACGGCAACTCTCACGAGGAAATATGCCGCCACATAAGCGGAGCTACATACACAGATGAACAGATACGACAAAGCATCAGTGAGTGTTACACTAATAACCATTATTTGCTTGACCCACACGGCGCTTGCGGCTATCAAGCACTAAAAGACAATCTGCAAGAAGGCGAAGTCGGCATATTCCTTGAAACCGCCCACCCCGCCAAGTTCAAGCAAACCGTTGAGAGCATCATCAACGATGAAGTGGCAATACCAGAGCGTTTGGCAGCCTTCATGAAAGGCACCAAGCAAAGCATTGCCATGCCAAATGACTTCGCTGAATTCAAAAAATATCTTATGCAGCAATAACACAACGTTACGGACATTGCAAATATAAGAAAACTTTATAGAAACTTGCAAATAATAATGTGTGTTTCTTATTAGGCAAAAGAAAGGCGCTCAGCTATTAGAGCCAAGCGCCTTAGTTATTTGTTCGAACGAACAAGAAGATTATTACTTGTTGTTGTAAGCGTTCATAATCTTGATGAGGTCAACAACCTTGTGGCTGTAACCGATTTCGTTGTCGTACCAAGATACAACCTTAACGAACTTGTCTGTGAGGTAAACACCTGCGTCAGCGTCGAAGATTGAAGTCAATGGGCAACCAAGGAAGTCAGAAGAAACAACCTTGTCCTCAGTGTAACCGAGTACACCCTTCAGCTCGCCTTCAGAAGCTTCCTT
>CAZPNJ010000260.1:0-2859 GCA_964587765.1 uncultured Prevotella sp. | reverse complement strand
GAGAGCTATCTGATGCACCACGAAGAGTTGGAAAGTCTTGTCAAGAACTATCCGACCATTCGTCAGGCTCGCTTCTGGATGACATTCGGTCAGCAGTATCTTACTTACCTTGATTGTATTCAGAACCTTGGTATGTCGCGCATCGACGAGATTACTTACGAGGCTCCTTTGGCTGACGGCTCTGGCAAGATGGTTAAGGTAAACATCGTGCCATTGCAGTTCTTGAAGGCTGTTTTGCCTAACCCACAAGACCTCGGTTCTAACTACGACGGCGAGACCAGCATAGGTTGTCGCATTCGTGGCATAAAGGACGGAAAGGAACAGACTTATTACATTTATAATAACTGCAAGCACCAGGAAGCATTCAACGAAACAGGTATGCAGGGCGTAAGCTACACCACCGGCGTTCCAGCCATGTTGGGCGCAAAGATGTTCTGCACAGGCAAATGGCGCAAGCCGGGCGTATGGAACGTTGAAGACTTCGACCCAGACCCATTCCTCGCTGAACTGGGCGAGCAGGGCTTGCCTTGGCACGAAGTGTTTGGCGGTGACTTGGAACTATAATCACATAAAAACCATAACCATTCAATCAAACAATAACAATATGGCAAAAGAAGAAACAAATAGTGCTGCCGTTGACGCAAGACAAGAGAAACTGAAAGCCTTGCAGGCAGCCATGTCAAAGATAGAAAAGGACTTTGGTAAGGGCTCAATCATGCGTATGGGCGACAATAAGGTAGAGAACGTAGAGGTAATTCCTACAGGCTCTATCGGGCTTGACGTCGCTCTTGGCGTGGGAGGCTATCCAAAGGGTAGAATAATTGAAATCTTCGGTCCGGAGTCATCTGGTAAGACTACTCTCGCCATTCATGCTATGGCAGAGGCACAGAAGCAGGGAGGCGTAGCTGCCATAATCGACGCTGAGCACGCTTTCGACCGCTTCTATGCAGAGAGCCTTGGTGTGAATACCGATGAGCTGCTTATTTCGCAGCCCGACAACGGTGAGCAGGCTTTGCAGATTGCTGACCAGCTTATATCTTCGGCAGCGGTTGACATCATTGTCATTGACTCAGTGGCAGCCCTTACTCCAAAGAAGGAGATAGAGGGCGAGATGGGCGACAGCGTGGTAGGTCTTCAAGCGCGCCTTATGAGTCAGGCTCTACGCAAACTAACCTCTACCATTGCTAAGACCAATACCACTTGCGTCTTCATTAACCAGCTGCGCGAGAAGATAGGTTTAATGTTTGGCAATCCGGAGACCACCACTGGTGGTAATGCCCTGAAGTTCTACGCCAGTGTGCGCATTGACATTCGCAAAGGCCAGAGCATAAAGGACGGCGACGACGTTCTTGGCAACCACGTTAAGGTAAAGGTCGTAAAGAACAAGGTTGCGCCTCCATTCCGTCGTGCTGAGTTCGACATCATGTTCGGCACAGGTATCAGTAAGACTGGCGAGATAGTTGACCTTGGCGTAGAATACGGAATCGTAAAGAAGAGCGGTTCGTGGTTCTCTTATGAGGACACAAAGATTGGTCAGGGGCGTGATGCCGTTAAGCAGGTTCTCGCTGACAACCCAGAGCTTGCTGAGGAAATAGAGCAGAAGATTAAAGAGAAACTCTCAGACAAGCAGTAACCCTCTTTAATACATTCAATACTACAATGGGAAGTGTGAGGCTGACTCGCACTTCCTTTTTTATTTAGTACCAATGCGGCATTTTTGTTGCCTATAGACAATAAAAATTAATTACTTGTCGTTTTTTGTTGTCTATACAAAACAAAAAACGTTATATTTGTGATGTCTTTAAATGATAAAAGCATGAACATAATAACACGAAAGCAGTATGCAGATAAGGTTGATTCTTGGATTGGTAAGGAGCAAGTAATAGTGCTGACAGGTCAACGACGTGTTGGGAAAAGCTATGTGCTTAAAGATTTTATAAACCGGCATAGTGCAGAGCCTGAGCTATACAGAGTTTCTTGAATTTCATCAGTTGGAAGATTCTGATGACAGTTTGAGCCTTTATTTGAATTATGGAGGAATGCCAGGGCTTAGGGTTATCGGACTTGGTGATGACGAACAAGTGTGGGAATACCTTAAAGGTGTATTCAACACTGTAATGTTGAAGGACATAATTGAGCGACATAACATTCGTAATATCCCCTTCCTTTATAATCTTATATCATTCCTTGCTGACACAACAGGCAAAATTAACTCTGCAACAAGCATTGCGAAGTTCATGAAGTCACAACAGCAAGAAGTCTCTACAAATGTTATTATCTCTTATTCCGATTATTTTGCAGAGGCATATCTCATGGACAAAGTAAATCGCTACGATATTCACGGAAAGAAACTTTTTGAGAGTAATCAAAAGATTTATTTCGGAGACATAGGTCTTAGAAACTTTATTGCTGGTGGCTCACGTGAAAATGATATTGAAAAAGTAATTGAGAATGTTGTTTATCAACATCTAAAACGACTGGGCTATAAAGTGACTGTCGGTGTGTTAAGAGCAGGAGAAATTGACTTCGTTTGTCAACGTCCTAACCAACAGAAATACGTACAAGTAGCATACATCATCAGCGACGAGGAAACTCGCAAAAGAGAGTTTGGGCGCCTACAAGACATCAAGGACAACCACCCCAAATACGTCATATCTGCAACTCCTCTCGTGAAATCAAATGATTACGAGGGTATTAAGCATTTGGGACTTAGAGAGTTCTTGAAAACGGGATTATAGCCTTTTTTACAGTTCCCTTGTAATAACTTCCACCCTTCTGTAAAATTTATTGCTCAAGCGGCACCCTTTTTAGACTATAATCATGGGGTAAAAACTGGGGGTAAAACAGAGGTTGAGACTG
>CAZPNJ010000259.1:1678-2887 GCA_964587765.1 uncultured Prevotella sp. | reverse complement strand
GCATGATTCATAATCATGAGGTCGCCGGTTCAATCCCGGCTCCCGCTACAAAAAAAGTGTAAGTCCGAAAGCTTACACTTTTTGTTTTATATTCCTCTTTTTTATTGTCTTACATTATCCCTCGCGCAGGAAGTCAAGGGCTTCTTTTATTTCTTCCTCGGTTGCGGTCTGGTCAAGTTTTATGTCGCCAATCTCTGAAAGCAGGGTGAAGTTGATGATGCCAGCTTTATTCTTTTTGTCGTGACGCATAAGTTCAATAAGGGCAGGGTAGTCTTTGCAATTGATGTTGACCGTGCCGTAGTTCTCACGTATGAAGCTGACGGTCTGGCGCAGCTTGTCCTGCGGGAAACCTGTCTTTATGGCGCTTAGGTATAGCTCGGCTATCAAACCGAAGGCAACGGCATATCCATGAAGAATAGGCGTCTTGCGCTCTAACAGAATGGCCTCTATGGCGTGACCGACAGTGTGGCCGAGGTTCAGTGCCTTGCGAAGACCTTGCTCGTGAGGGTCTTTCTTTACTATGCGCTCCTTTACACTGACGCTGTCGGCAACCATGCGTTGCAACTGTTTCAGGTCGGGTTGTGAAAGGTCGTAGTTAAGTAATTCTGCCCACATGCTCTCGGTGCTGATAAGTCCATGCTTCAGCATTTCGGCATAGCCGGAGCAGATGTTATCGTGGTCAAGCGATGAAAGGAACTCGGTGTTGATGATAACGAAGCGGCTGTCGTTAAAGACGCCAATCTCGTTTTTCAATCCGTTGAAGTTAACGCCCGTTTTTCCGCCTACCGAAGCATCGACCATGGCAAGCAGGGTAGTGGGTATATTTATGAAGTTGATGCCACGCTTGAATGTTGATGCTGCAAAACCTCCCAAGTCAGTGACCATGCCTCCACCAAGGTTTATAAGCAGAGAGTGGCGTGTGGCATTGCCCATTTGCAGCCCTTGCCATACGATAGACAGAGAGTCAATATTCTTGTTTGTGTCGCCGGCGGCAATGCTTATCTCCAAAGCGTTGCGCAGACCGATAAACTTCTTTAGTACAGGCAGACAATGGTCTCTGGTGTGGAAGTCGGTTAACACGAAAATGCGGTCGTGCTCGCACTCAGATATGGCTATTGCAAGTTCTTGTTGCAGGTTCTTTGAAAAAATGATTCTCTGTTTCATAATGGTATGTGTTCTCTCTATTTCCCTACAAAAATAATGCTTTAT
>CAZPNJ010000259.1:0-1634 GCA_964587765.1 uncultured Prevotella sp. | reverse complement strand
CGATTAAACTTCAAGAGTAAAACATGGTCTAACAAGATTGAAAGAATAAATAAAAAGTAATATAGAGAAAGATGAAGAGATTCCTCCTTATGGCAACATTCATTGTGATGAGCGCCATAACATTCGCACAGAGTACGATTATTAAAGGTACAGTCATTGACGGTGACATGAACGAACCAATGGAACAGGCGACAGTACAGTTGCTGAAGAGAGATAGCTCGTATGTGACTGGTGCCGCCGCTGATGTAAACGGAAATTTCGCACTGAAAGTATCTCAGACGGGTACATATATAATTAAGGTGACAAGCGTAGGTTGCGTACCTGCATACGCAAAGGCGGTGGTAAAAGACACTGCAACCGTAAACGTAGGTAACATAAAAATGTCAACCGACGCTATACTGCTGAAGGAAGCAGAGGTGACAGCCAATGCCGTGAAGGTTACGCTGAAGGAGGACACCTTCGTATATAATGCCTCGGCTTATCGTACGCCAGAGGGCTCTGTGCTGGAGGAACTGATAAAAAGACTGCCTGGCGCGCAGATTGATGATGACGGTAAGATTACCATCAACGGCAAGGAGGTGAAAAAGATACTCGTAGATGGTAAGGAGTTTATGACGGGCGACACCAAGACTGCCGTGAAAAATATACCGACATCTATTATACAAAAGGTGAAAGCATACGACCAGAAGAGTGACCTGTCGCGTGTGACCGGTATTGAGGACGGCGAGGAAGAAACGGTGCTTGACTTTGGAGTGAAGCCGGGCATGAACAAGGGATTCTTTTCCAACATGGACCTTAGCGTGGGAACTAAAGACAGATATGCTGAACGTGCTATGGCGGCATATTTCAAGGATAACCTCAGACTGATGGCTTTCGGCAACGCCAATAATACAAACGACATGGGCTTCCCCGGTGGAGGCGGCATGGGCAACTGGGGTAGAGGCAGAAACGGGCTGAACTCTTCAAAGATGATTGGCGTAAACATGAACTATGAAGAGAAGAATAAACTGAAGGTTGATGCCAGTGTGCGCTGGAACCACAGTGATGGTGACGCACGCTCGAAGAGCGCTACCGAAAACTTCGTTAGCTCTATAGGGTCTTTCTCGAACAGCCTCAGACAGAACTATACACGCTCAGATAGTTGGAACATGAGAGGGCGTGTGGAATGGATGCCTGACACGATGACCAACATAATGTTCCGTCCAAGTATTTCCATATCAAAGAACGATAGTCGCTCGGCAAGTACGTCAATGACTTATAAGGACGACCCATATCTGTATGTGGACGACCCTCTATCGGAAAATGATTGGGCAAGCATCGCAAATGATACCATAAGAGTTAATGGCAACAATAGTCGTAGCATAACATACGGCGACTCAAAGTCAATGAACGGAACGTTGCAGTTGAATCGCAAACTGAACTCAATGGGCAGAAACGTTACACTGCGCTTTAACGGTAGTTATGGTGACAGCGACGGCAAGACCCTTTCGCTTAATGACGTTAGCCTTTACCAGATGTTGACGGCGGCAGGCGCAGACTCTACATATCATACATACAGATATAACCTAACCCCGACAAAGAACTGGAGCTATTCGGCACAGGCAACTTACAGTGAGCCATTGTGGCGCAGAACA
>CAZPNJ010000258.1:0-2901 GCA_964587765.1 uncultured Prevotella sp. | reverse complement strand
CACCACTCAGTGGGGAAGGGGTTGAAGCCAGCTTCAATCATAGCATGGCGCAGTATCATACGGTTCTCCCATTGGCGAGGTGTTACGCCTCGGTAGTCGGGGTGCGACTTCAGTCCGAAGTAGTCGAACGTGCCGCCCATATCAACCTCTTTCTCCGTTTGCATGTCGAAGAGCGTCAGGTCAAATGTACTGCCACGGGTGTGACCCGAATAGAGGCAAATATATTCCAATGGAAACAGTTGGTCTTTGGTTAGTTCAGGGTAGAAGTAAGGTTTCATCAGCGTGTCGCCCAAGTCCTCTGCCCAGCGCACGAAGTGGTCAACGGCTTTCTGTGGACGATAGCCATCATATATTTTCAGGCGATAGCCCTGCTTCATGAGCAGGTCGCTGGCTTTCTTTAGGGCAACAGCCGCCTCTTTGGTAGATAGTACCACAGGCTGTTCGTAGCCGTCAACACGTGTTCCCACGAAGTTGTATGTGCCATAGTAGCGCACCTCAAGAATGGCATCGGGCACAATATCAGTCAGCAGCACAAAATCTTGTGAATCGTCCGACAACTTTCGCTCTTGCGTTTGGGCCTGTACGTTAAAGCTCAGACAGAGCAATATTAAAGCTAAAATCTTCTTCATATCATTAATTATATGTACATCATCAAGGTCTTGAAGTCAGCGAGGCGAATTATTCGCGTCTGCTTATGGCTATCAAGGTCGGTTAAGTCGGCATCACCCGAGACTATATAGTCAGCTCCGATTGTTTCAGCCAGTGAGAGCAGATAAAGGTCCTTGGGGTCGCGAATATAAAGATTCTGCTGCAAACATACAATTATTTTTTGAGAAATACATCTTTCTGCCCGATATTTTGCAGCGTTGGCATTTACAGATAGCTGACGATTTCTTCGATTGGTTTGCGTGTTTTGTCCTTTGGCTCAACGGCTGGGTGGCCGATGGGAATTAACACTGCGGCCTCTTCGTTTTCTGCCAGATTAAGCAGTTGATGGCATAACGGGGCATCGAAGTTGCACACCCAACAAGTGCCAAGCCCCTGTTCGGCTGCTGCCAGACAGATGTGCTCTGTGGCAATGGCTATGTCGATGTTGCCATGAGGCTTGCCGTCATTGCGCACCCAAGCTTCGTTGTGAAGTATGGTGCAGACGATATACGCAGGGGCAGTGGCAAACCACTCACGATTGTAACACTTGCGCAACTGCTCTTTGCGCTCGTCGCTCTTTACTACATAGAAATGCCATGGCTGACGGTTTACGGCAGATGGTGCAAGTCGGGCGCACTCCAACACATAGTTCAACTGCTGGTCGCTAACTGGCTCGTCGGTGTATGAGCGCACCGAGAAACGCTGTTCTGATAGTTCTTTGAATGTCATGTCTTTGTTCTCCTATTTTTGTTGCATCCACTCTTGGCGCTCAGCGTCAGAGAGTTTCTCAATGGCATAGCGCAGGGCAGTTCGTGGCATTTCATGGGCGTGCTGGGCGAGGAACGACCTCAGCAGGTCAACGCTAACCCGTTTGCCCATTTCGCGCAACATCCAGCCCACAGCCATTGACATTAGTCGAGCCTGCTCCCGCTCGGAATAGCTCAAGCGAGCTTGGCTCTTCCCTCGCTTACCCACAGCCTTGTGCATCAGGTCGTGCGTGTGGTGCAGGTGTTTCTCAGCATATCGCAGACACCAAGACGGGTCGCCCATTTGTGTGGTCTTCCATGTGCAAACCATGCTTATGCGTTTCAACCAAAGGTTGTCGCTGTCGGCAAGGCGGTCAAGCACTTCTATTTTATACTCACGATGGTCGCCGAGAACGCCATTATGCATAATTGGCAGCATCAGCCAATGTCCCAGAATCTTCGGTGCCGACATATCCACCAAATCCCAGTTGTTGGCTTGTTGGGCGTTACTAATATAAAAGTTCACGATTTTATCTCGCTTCTTGGCAGCCTCCTTGTCGTCCTCCAGTCGTTTCTTTGCCAGTCGCTCAAACTGACTGACCAATATCAGGAAACCACACAGCCGCACCTCGTGCCATCGGCTGTAAATCAGTTGCTTGATTTCTTCTATCGGCAGGTCTTTTGCCAGTTTCACCACATTGCGTGTTTGTGGCACTTTCAGTCCGAGAAACTCGTCGCCCTCGCCATATTCACCCTTGCCTGTTTTGAAGAAGCGCATCAACACCTGTCGCTGCTCTTCATTGCTCATGCTTCCCATGAGGGTAGCAATATGTTTTGCTGTGTTTGCCTTCATTCTATTTCGTAATTTGTAGTCCTGCGTAAACGGCGAGTATGCCGATGGCTACGCTTGCCCCGATGTATATTGCGGCAAGCAATGCGTCGCCAGCCTTCATCATCGAGAACGACTCGTTGGCGAATGTGCTGAACGTGGTGAAACCTCCGCAGAAACCAGTCACCAACAGCAGTTTCAACTCTGGCGAAAGCACTTCCTTTGACACCAGCCCTGTCAGCAGTCCTATCAGCAGCGAGCCTGTGATGTTTACCGTCAGCGTAGCCCACGGAAACGCAGCACCTTCAAGCCATTTTGATATGACATAGCGCCCCATCGAGCCAAATGCGCCACCCAGCGCCACCAGCAATAGATTTTGTATCATTTTATATTGTTTTTCCTCATCTTTGTTATACGATTGCAAAGATATAAAAATATTCCGTATAAATCAGCCATCAAAACAACTTGCTTTTCGCCCCGTTCGTCAGTAGCAAACAGTTGCGTCTATAACTGTTTTTAGTTGTGCCTATAATAGATTTTAGTGGCGCCTATGACTAAAAACAATCTCAGTATCAACTGTCAACAGTTATGGGCGCAACTAAATAAAGCTGTCTTAAGATTAGGTAAAGAATTAGTCCACCGCTGGCACCAAAGAAAACAAGGCCTATCCACATCACA
>CAZPNJ010000257.1:0-2936 GCA_964587765.1 uncultured Prevotella sp. | reverse complement strand
TTTATCAATACATACGCCCACGGCAAACTAACGATGAAAAGCTTTATCAATACATACGCCCACGGCAAACTAACGATGAAAAGCTTTATCAATACATGCGCCCGCGGCAAACTAACGATGAAGAGCTTTATCAATACATACGCCCACGGCAGATTAACAATGAAGAGCTTTATCAATACATGCGCCCGCGGCAGATTAATGATGAAGACCTTTATCAATAGATATGCTCACGGCAGATTAATAAAAAAGAGGGATGCGCAAAGAAATGCGCACCCCTCGTAAATATTGGGTTTCTGATTAAAGAATCAGAATCGTAATCTAAAGATTATTCCGCTGTAGGACCAGTTGCGTTTGCTTTCTTGAAACTTGCAAGAGAGTTGTAATCGGTCTCATTCTTTGGAACTACCCATGTCCAATTGTTGCCATCTGTTACCTTGATTGTCACAGCGACAGCAGTGTGGGCATTACCACCCTCCTTGAAGCTGTGGCGAACAACAGGAATGTTCCAACGCTTGTAATCGCTCCATGCGAAGCCTTCACCCCAAAGCTCTACCTCACGATAGTCCTTAATTTCATTGAAGAGATCATCGCCGGTCTTTGAGCAAGTGTATTCAGGGTTACGACCAGAAGTAGCGTTAAGCTCTACGAGATTAGCCTGAGCATCGGCTGTATTGCCGAGGAAATAGTTAGCCTCTGCCTCGATAAGAAGCATTTCGCTTGAGCGAATATATGCGAAAGCACCTACACCCGGCATTGCTGCTGCCCAAAACTTAAACTGCGCGCCAAGATAGTAATATCCAGGAAGATAAGGCTTGCCTGCGCCCTTTGAGCCATAAGTGTGAACCAAAGAATCGGCTACCTCATAAGCATTCTTATTAAAGAGCGAGTCATCACCTGGCAAAACACCGATGCAGCCATAAGTGTTGTCTACGAATGTAGAGTCATACTTATATGTAACGCCACGCTTAGCCAAGCCTGCAGCCAATTTATCATCTGTAAGGAACAATGACTTGCGGTAGTCGTTGTCAGGAATGCGGTTGATAAGCTCACGACCGATAGTAGCAGTACCGTTTACAGTCTTTGAAGCGTAGTAACCATTACATGCCTCCTGAGTGAGATAAGACCAATACCAGTTCTGCTCTTGCTCGTCGTTATAGCTACCGAAAATCCACTCTGAATTACGTGTATAGAAACCGTCGCCATACTGTGAGTTGCTCATCAGAGCATAACCCTTGCGAGCAAGTTTAGCCTCAGAAAGAGCTGTGGCATAGTCCTGCTTTGTAAGAGCTGCGCGAGCCTTAACGGCATGAGCAACATTCAGATTAGGAATATAAACTTCATCAGCTTCTCTTACGTGCTTTGACGCTGCGAACAAATTGAATGCAGAATCGCAGTCAGCATAAATCTGCTTATAGGTATCAGCGAGATTAGAGATTGGGTAATCTCCTGTAGATTCATCTGTGCGCAAAACAAGTCCCTGAGAAGCGCCGTCGTTGCTGTCCTGCCAACGAGCGCAGTAATACTGCACAAGCTTCTGGAAAGCGTAAGCACGGAATGTATATGCAGCAGCCTTGATATAGTCGCGATCGCTCTGTTCGCCTGTAGCTTTATCAATATTGCAGATAATGCTGTTGGCCTGACCTACGAGCTGATAATAGTAGAACCAAGGATAAGCATCGTAGCCATTACTTGACACAGCATTGTACTTCTGATTATGAACATTTTGCCATCCTGAAGCATAAGCATTATAGTTCCAGTTTTGGCTTGGCATGCACTCAAAAATACGAACGATAGCGTTTTCGCCAGAAAAGCCCTGACTGAAATAATACTGCTGAGTATTCATAGATTTGGCAATACCGGCAAGGGCTGCATATCCGCCCTTTGTGCTGCCAAGAGTAGTTTCTCTTGAATTGGCGTCAGTAGGATTGGTATCCAAGTAGTCACTTCCACAAGAAGAAAGCGACAACGCAAAAGCTGCGCCAAGGATTATTTTATTGAGTTTCATTTATTGTTATCTCCTTTAATTAGAAATTAACTGAAAGACCGAAATTGAACACACGGGCTGTCACGTAGGTATCGTCTGAGCCACCGGTAAAGCTGTACTGTGGGTTAAGACCCTTACGAGATGTGACAGTGAAGAGATTCTCTACGCCTGCGTTTACAGAAACTGCGCCCAAACCAAGATACTTGATCCAAGTCTTTGGAAGATCGTAAGTAAGGTTGAGGTTTTTGAACACTAAGTAAGAGGCGCTTGTAAGCCAACGGTCACTTGTAGCGTTATTATCATTGCTAAGAGCGAAGTTAAGCACTGGAATGCCGTTAGGAGCAATTCTATTGGCAGAAGTCTCTTTCATACCCTCAGGAATTCCATTCCAAGAGTTAGCCAAATCCTTATGATATGCGGCAGCTGAAGAAGCAGAGTTTGTAGACATCAAGTTCTGATAAGAAGCGTCGTAAACCTTACCGCCCAAGCTATATGTAAACATCATCATGAGAGAAAGGTCTTTCCACTTCAAGTTAGATGTGAATGAGCCATAATATGTAGGAAGAGCAGTTCCTGCCCATACCTTCTTACCATAAGATGTATTTGTGGTATATTCCTTACCATTGATAACTACAAGAGAACCATTACCTTCTGCAGCTTGTCTCATATCTGGGTCAAGAGTGTAAAGAGAATTACCTGTCATCTGGTCTACGCCCTCGAAATGATATGTATAGAATTCGTAAGCATCGTGGCCCTCAGAATAGTTCTGCACACCATGAAGAATATCCTTACCGCCAGGAAGCTTCACAATCTTATTCTTGATAAATGTACCCTCTGTGGCAAGATTCCAAGTCCAATCCTTAGTGCGGATAACGTCACCGCTCAATGAAAGCTCAAGACCACGGTTAGAGATAGTACCGATGTTCTCATACTGAGTCAAGTTCATTACGTT
>CAZPNJ010000256.1:0-2947 GCA_964587765.1 uncultured Prevotella sp. | reverse complement strand
TATCGTGGCGCAAGAAACCTCTTTGGTTACGCGAGCGGCAAGCTCGGCAGGAACTTTCTCAAGGGTTATGGCAAAGCAGCCAGCCTCGTCAAGTGCTTTTGCGTCGCTGATAAGTTTTTCGGCTTCAGCCTCTTCCTTGGCACGAAGTCCATAACCGCCAAACTTGTGTATGCTTTGCGGCGTAAGTCCTAAGTGACCGTTAACTGGTACGCCTGCGGCGATGATGCGCTTTATCATAGGGGCAATCTCTGCACCGCCCTCAAGTTTTACGGCGTCGGCGCCACTCTCTTTGATTATGCGAATGGCATTGCGCACACCCTCTTCCTCTGAAACCTGATAACTGCCGAAAGGCATATCGCAAACGACCAAGGCGTGATTAACGGCACGCACAACCGAGCGAGCGTGGTAAATCATCTGGTCAACGGTTATAGGCAGAGTGTCAGTGTTGCCAGCCATTACGTTGCTTGCTGAGTCGCCAATAAGTATAGAGTCAATGCCGGCGCGGTCGAGTATGCCGGCTGTGGTGAAGTCGTAGGCGGTGAGCATAGTAATCTTTTCGCCCTCGTGCTTCATTTTAAGAAACGTTTTAGATGTGACTTTCTTTAAGTCTGTTGTTAAATATCCCATAGTCTAATGTAATTAACAAATCGCAATCTTTAATTGCAGCGCAAAGGTAACGCTTTTTAAGCTTTTGGGGTAGTCTATCGCTGGTTTTTTGCTTTTTTACCATTTGTGGCATTTACTTTTTTACGGTTTTACTTTCCCACCTTATTATAAATACCTAATTTTGCCGCGTTATGAGACATACTTTGATTTGTTTATTCTCAGCGTTGATATTGGCTTCTTGTGGAGACGGCAATGGTGACGCCTTGTCGAAAGACGTAAAACTTGACAGCATAAACGTTGACTCAACATACGCATTGAATGGTGGCAAGGGCGCTCCTTGCTGCGAGATAAGCCTTCACCTTAAATATATACCTGGAGAAGAGGGGCGTGTATTCAACAACGAACTGCTTCGCTCTGGCATATTGATGCCTGACTATTTCTCGCTGTCTGATGAGAAGATAGACATGCGCCATGCGGTTGATTCGTTTGTATCGAGATACGTCAATGACTATAAGAATGAGTATGGCGAAATGTTTCGCAACGACCCTAACGCTTCGCCAGAGTTCTATAACTGCACTTACAAGGTCAGCACTGACATAGTGGAGGGCATGGACAGCGTGCTTACATATAAGGCAAACACATATTATTATGGTGGAGGCCCTCACGGTACAAGTCAGACACTGATAAGAAACTTTAGCCGTAGCACATTAAAACTGCTGAGTGTTAAGGACTTCTTTGTGCCGGGCTATGAGCAGACACTGAAAGACTTGATACAGGCTAAACTGCAAGACAAGTATGACGTCAGCTCGCTTGAAGAATTGCGCTCTCGTAGCATCTTCATGGGTACAAACGTGTATGTGCCGGACAACTTTATCCCGACAAAAGACGGTTTCACATTTATCTACTGCGCGTATGAAATAGCACCATACAGCGAGGGTGAAATACGTGTGGAAATAAGCAGTGACGAACTTGAGAAAATACTGAAATAAGCATGAACGAGATATTGAAATATTTCCTTAATCTCAGCGACCAGCAGCAAGAGCAATTCAAAATGCTGGACGCATTGTACAGAGATTGGAACGCAAAGATAAACGTGGTGTCGCGTAAGGATATAGATAACCTTTACACCCACCATGTGCTTCACTCGCTGGCTATAGCTAAGTTCTTTGGCTTTGAGCCAAACACCGAGGTGCTTGACCTTGGTACGGGTGGCGGTTTCCCCGGAATTCCCTTGGCTATAAAGTTTCCCGATGTGACGTTTACGATGATAGACGGCACTGGTAAGAAGATACTTGTGGCGCAAGAGGTGGCAAAGGCGTTGGGACTGAAGAACGTGAAGATTATACACCGACGCGGTGAGGACGAGCGTGGACAGTTTGACTTCGTTGTTTCGCGTGCGGTTATGCCACTGCCTGATTTGGAGAAACTGGTCAGAAAGAACATATCTAAGCGTCAACGCTCAAAAATAGCCAATGGCATAATCTGTCTGAAGGGTGGCGACTTGACCGATGAGATTAAACCCTTTGGCAAGAAAGCCTGTCTAACCGATATATCCACTTACTTCGATGAAGAGTGGTTTAAGGAAAAATATGTTGTTTATCTAAAAGCTATGTAATATGCTAAAGATTCAGCGTTTTCAATGTAATATGTTGGGTGAGAATTGTTATGTAGCCTCTGACGAAACAAAAGAATGTATCATAGTGGATTGCGGAGCGTATTACCCTGAAGAGCGCACCGCGATAGTTGATTATATACGCAAAAACGAGTTGAAGCCAGTGCATCTGGTGGCTACACACGGACACCTTGACCATAATTTCGGCAATAACACTATTTACGACGAGTTCGGGCTGAAGGTAGAAGTGCATGGCGATGATGAACACATGATGCAAAACCTGAAAGGGCAGGCTAAGAAGTTTTATAACCTAACGCTCGACTATGATTTCCCACCTGTGGGCAAATACCTGACAGGCGACGACGTTATTGAGTTTGGCTCACATAAATTCGTTGTTAGAGAAACGCCGGGCCATTCACATGGCAGCATATTCCTTTACTGCAAGGAAGAGAAGGTGGCATTTTCGGGCGACACGCTTTTCCGTGGCTCTATCGGCAGAACCGATTTGGGCGGCTCAATGTTTCAGATAATACAGAGCCTTAGAATGATTTCGCAGATGGACGATGACGTAAGAGTGTTGCCGGGTCATGGCGAAGAAACGACCATTGGCATGGAGGTGGCTTCAAACCCTTATATAGACAGGTAGCGGCAGATGGTGGTAAAGAAAGTGACAACGGCAGAAAAGGTGATACTTGGCATTGACCCCGGTACCAACGTAATGGGCTATGG
>CAZPNJ010000255.1:0-2950 GCA_964587765.1 uncultured Prevotella sp. | reverse complement strand
AGTCATTCTCGTAGACGATTGTTCAACTGATGACACAGAAAAAGTAGTAAAAGAACTTAGCCAAAAATACACCCAAATAATTTATATAAAAGCCCCAAAGAAGGTCTTACAGGTGGGAGCAAAGAATATTGGCAAAAAAGTAGCCAAAAGTGATTATATATATTTCGGCGACGATGACAGCGTGTTAAAGCCAGGCTCAATTCAAAGTCTTTTGAAAATATGTAAAAACAACCCTCAATCGCTGGTGGGAGCCCGTCATCACTATATGACCGACAATGAAAACTTAGACACCATACTGAAAGATAATGTTATCAGCGACATAAGCAATCTGAATAAGTTTTTAGACAAGAAGAAAGTCAGAATAAACTCTTATCCAAAATACGACAGTGTGGTTGAAGTTCCTTTCTGCCAGGCATGCTTCATGCTTTCACGCAAGATAGCCCAGAAACAAGACTTTTATGAAGGCTACACTGGCATTTGCAATCGTGAAGAGACCGACTACATAATGCAGGTATGCCAAAACTTCGGTTTCAACGTATTACTTGACAACGAGGCACTGTCGGTTGATTTACCTCGCTCTGTTACGACAGGTGGAACCAGAAACGTTAAGGCGCTGAAAAGAAAGACGCTGGCAGTATTCAATGAATACAACTTCTGGAAACGCAACAAGGCATATCTTTCAAAAATCACCAACCGTAATCCCAATCCCTTTTTAAGGGCATTGCTATAAAAATCACTGAAACCAATAACGGGAGCGATTAACGCCCCTCGTATTTGTTTATTGCATTGACCCACGACTGTGGCAGAGGGGTTGAGCAGCGCTGTTCTTGGTCAAAGAATACCATTACGGACAGGCAACGGCAACGCAATTCATCGGTGGTGGTGTCGTAGGCCTCTTGCAGCAAGGTCATACTGGTGCGGCCTGTGCGAATGATTGACGTGCGCACAGCTACTTGGTCTTCCGCCATGATTGGGGCTACGAAGTCGCACTCAACGTGTACCATTACGATGGCGAACTTGTGCCAATCGACGTTGGGACACACGTCGGCTATGTATTGCGTCTTAGCCGTGTCGTAAAACTGGAAATAAACTGAGTTGTTTACATGGCCGAACATATCAGTGTCGTTCCATCTGATTTGCATCGGCATTATGTGGCGAAACTTTATGTTGTCTGAGATTTCCATATTCTTTGATTTTTTGTGTTTGCGACTGCAAAAATAGTTAAACTGATAAATATAGGCGCAAGCGTAGGCACCGATTTTTACATCATTTATAATTAACAGAGGGTTTTATGCACACTGAAACCACGGCTGTGCAGCAAAATCAAAAACTATCGTAATGTTTTGCTAATAATAAATTTATAGCCTAATTTTGCAAGCCGTTATGCCCACAGATGGGTTTCAACATTTGGCGATTACAAATAACATATATATAATAAGGTGATGAACTTCAGTGGAATTATACTTGCTATTTGCACGTTTTTTATAATCGGACTATTGCACCCGGTGGTAATTAAAACCGAATATTATTGGGGCACTCGCCCTTGGTGGCTGTTTGGATTGGGTGGGATGGCTTGCCTGACAGGGGCATTGCTTACGCCAAACATATTCGTTTCCACATTGTTAGGAGTGACCGGCGCAAGCCTGTTATGGTCAATCGGCGAGCTGTTTGAACAGAAAAAAAGAGTGGAAAGAGGGTGGTTTCCAAAGAATCCGAAGAGAAAACAATAACTCACTAACTTCTTAAAACCATTCAATTCCACCCATGAATTGCAATGTCGAGTTTGAAAAATCAACAGTTAAGAGTACTATTTTCTGCACAAACCGTTGGTGTATGTGCAAAAAATGTGCGATTTTGCATAAAATATTTGTTGGATAAATAAAAAAGTTGTTCCTTTGCAAAGTTTTAAGGAAAAGAAAATAAATAACAACTTATTAAACAGTAAAATCATGGCAGAAATTGAATCTAAAGTAAAAGCTATCATCGTTGATAAGCTTGGTGTAGATGAGGCAGAAGTTAAGCCAGAAGCAAGTTTCACAAACGACCTCGGCGCAGACTCTCTCGACACAGTAGAATTGATTATGGAATTCGAGAAGGAATTTGGCATTTCAATTCCAGACGATAAGGCAGAGAAGATTGCTACTGTAGGCGACGCTATCGAATACATCAACAACGAGATTGCCGCTAATTAAATAGACGACAATTGAGAGTTGAAATACGAGGAGATAAAGCTGAGAAATGAAAAATGTCGCCAGCTGGCTTTCGTGGCAAGCTGAAAAGCCTTAAAAGGGTGCGCATCCATCTTTCATTTTTCACATCTTTATCCTCCTCGTTTCTTTTGTTTTAAGAAACCATGGGGTTTCAACTCTCGCTTGTCCTCTCAAACGTTTCCTTTAATTTAAGACAAGCACATGGAACTAAAAAGAGTAGTAGTTACCGGTCTTGGAGCAGTTACTCCACTTGGTAACACCCCTGAGGAGACATGGGCTAACATGTTGGCTGGAAAGAGCGGTGCCGCTCCTGTAAAGCAGTTCGACACAAGTCTGTTTAAGACACACTTCGCATGCGAGTTGAAAGACTTTGACGCTACAAAGTACATCGACCGCAAGGAAGCTCGTAAGATGGATAAATATTGCCAAATGGCAATGGTTAGCGCCATTCAGGGTGTAGAAGACGCTGGTCTTGACCTTGAAAAGGAAGACCTGAACCGCATTGGTGTTATCTATGGCGTAGGTATCGGCGGTATTCAAACATTTGAAAAAGAGGTTATGTACTATGGCAAGACTGAAGAGAACGGCCCTAAGTTCAACCCATTCTTCATACCAATGATGATTAGCGATATGGCTGCTGGTCAGATCTCTATACATTATGGTTTCCACGGACCAAACTTCTCTACAACATCAGCTTGTGCCTCTTCATGCAATGCACTGTCTGTAGCCTTTGACAAGAT
>CAZPNJ010000254.1:0-2952 GCA_964587765.1 uncultured Prevotella sp. | reverse complement strand
TTTAAAGTCCGAATGTGAATTTGTCACACCCAATAAATAGCTCTATGGACATTGAGGTAATACCCGGAGAACTCTTACATCGTCCTTATAGTTTCTGTGGTCACTATGAATCCAGTACGATCACATCTTCTACATTCTCTGGTATAGTATCCGGATCCTATATATCCATGACCTCCACAGTCGGGACACAGAGTGAGTTTGCTTCTCGTTTGTTCGTAAAGCGAGTCGTCTTGTTTGTTGGCAGCCTCTATCTCTTCAGGAAGAGCCTTATGCCAGCCTTCGCCTGCGGTGGGAATCCATATTGTGTTGTTCTTCGTCAAGAGATCACCGTTGTAGGTCATGTTGCCGTTCGGACTTGTAACAATCTTTATCTTACACTTACTTCTGTCTCCATTCCATTCTTCCAATGTCCCAGTGATAAATCTGCCTTCGCGACCAAACTCGAGACATAGTCTGTCTCCACGCTGCCATTTGTTCTTATCCTGAAGTGGCTTTATCTTTTGCAAATAAGCCAAACGCTTCTCTTGGGCCAGTCGTTTTTCTTCAGCGGCTTTCTGCTCTGCTAACAATTTAGCTTGCAGTTCAGCAGCCTTAATACTGTCCTCATGGGCCTTGGCGTCAGCAAAGATTTTCTTCTGGCTTTCGGTATAGTCAACGAACTTACCGCTTTTGTCCACATAGACGCTTTCTTTCTTGTCGTTTTTCACGGCTATGAGTCCATTCTTAAAGTGACCCAATACGTCGCCATCTCTGTAGGTGGGTTGCAGGGTGATGACACCATTGCTTTGCACAAAACCGATTTTGTTGTCCTTCCCAACTCGAAACGTTGCCATATTGTCCTGCAAAACGCCTACATTCACCACTTGCGAACTAGTTTCCTGGGGATTTTTGATGAAGGAAGCGCCTGTAGATATGCTGACAACACGCAGCATACATTCGCCTTGGGGCAATCCGTTTTGGAAACCGCCCTCTATGTAGTAGTATGTTCCATTTGTCGGAGCAATCATTTGACTAACAAATCCATAGCCCGTTCCCGAGAGCATGCCGTCCTCTACCTTTCCAGACCAACTGACGTTATCCATGCGTGTGAACTTGCTACCAGAATAGACGTAGCAGGAGCCTTT
Organism: uncultured Prevotella sp.; assembly: GCA_964587765.1. Classification (GTDB taxonomy): domain Bacteria; phylum Bacteroidota; class Bacteroidia; order Bacteroidales; family Bacteroidaceae; genus Prevotella. The sequence continues at coordinate 1,828 of CAZPNJ010000254.1, read as the reverse complement.
GGGCAACTGGCTCAATTGGTCATACCGGGGAGCATTACTATGTTTGGTGTGCACGTAGACGTATTCGGGATAGAGATTGTCGGGAAGGAACTCGAACGTACTTACAGCAGTACTTTTGTCACCAAACTTATCGACAGTTTGCGTTGTATAGTCGCCTATCAGATAATTGTGTTCACGGGCATACTGACTCATCTTTTCCGGACTGATGCCTTTACCCTTGTCGTTACGGGCAACATAGAACGCCCCTGGCTGACGTCCCTGCGCGAGAGCTGCTTGAAACAGTTTCTCCTGTGCCACAGACGAATTGACAGACAGCGTTGCAGTCAGCAACACCAGTCCGCGCAACAAGTTCTGTATTTTCATGGTTCAAAAGGATTAAAGAGTCACCGTCAGGCCGACCTCGCCATACGGCACCTTGCGTTTCAAATTGAACTTATCATCGCTGTCTGCGCCAGAAGGAATGCCACGATTGCTGTGCGACCTTCCACCCTCGTAGGCACCACCCAGGAACATGCCAACCTTATTGGTAAAGTAAATCTTGACACGGGCCTTAGCACCATAATTGAAAAACAGGTTATTCATAGGAGCGCCCTTCAAGTAATCCAAGCCTATGCCCACCATCAGTGGCACCTGCACACGTTTCTTGGCACCGATAGTAAATCCCAGCCACTGCATAAAACCGAAATCGTTCAAATCATCATACTCGGTGTAGGGGAAAGGATAAGGCATGGCATAGCCAAGCGAAGGCAAGGAGGCTTTCTTGAAGCTGCCACGGAAGTAGCGAAGTTCGGGCAATACAATCATACCGTTGATGACGCGCTCGATACCTATGGTGATGCCAAACTCCTTATTGTATGTAAACTCATCTTTGGGAGCCCCCTTCGCGTTATATTTGATGCTAGTCATCGTCTTAGCAGCCACAGGGGTGAAACCAATCAACAGATTCGTGGTCTTGTCCTTATCTGCTGAAGCATTTGTTGCAAACATGCACATGGCCATAATCAGGGCCAGAAAAAGTTTTGTGGTTTTCATTTTGCTTATCATTTTAAGTTAATAAATATGTCCATCACCACACAGCGGCAAGGGCACAAAAATGGCGTGGCCACTCCTATGCACTTACCTGAGGGGCAGACCTCGGAATTGGAACCCCTACGACTTTATAAGAATGCACCACGCCTAAGCGTGTTGCATAGCCACTTATAAGTCGTGAGGGGGGCGACCTTCCTTGGGTTCCCTCTGCTTCTAAATCGTACTATTCCAAAGAGATTTCCGAGGTCTTTTCGGTAAGTGCGAAATAATAAGCTAATGCATCTGCGATTCGGGATTTCTCCCCCGAAACCACGAGCAAAGTTACGGAATCCATGCCATACGGCCAAATAATAAGCGGTCTTTTTTGCGACAATGGCAGAAAATCATTAACTTTGCCCCCAGTAATCTATAATTTTTTTGCACAAGACATCTATACGCTGTATTCAGATTTACCAAAACATCATAGACAATGGGGGTTACATACAACAATGAAGAACAACGTTTCGTTTTCGATTTCGAGCACGACGGAACCGAAGACATTGTCAGTCTGACAGGTAATGGCTTTCAGGTGGAGGCTTTTGGCCATTGTTTTTACTACGGCTATGAATTTAGCGACCAGATAGATGGCAATGTCCGCAGCGCATTCATCAAGTATGTGAAGTTTACAGAAGGCCTGCAGGACAATCCAGACCTGACACACTTTATAAAAAAAGCCGTAGACAACCTAAACAAGCAGATTAATCTTTACGATTACGACCTCGTGATAATGCCTGAATCGTCAAGCAAAGTGAACCAATAT
>CAZPNJ010000253.1:0-2987 GCA_964587765.1 uncultured Prevotella sp. | reverse complement strand
AAAATCTTTGCTACTTGCCATAAACTACTTTTTTGAATTCATGGCGCAAAGGTAGTCATTATTTATTTGAATGCTTAAAAAGCAATTGAGTGCTTACCTGTGAAATATCATTAATATTCGACAGCGTAACAAAAATAAGATTCATATCAATTGCTTAGAGGGTCACCACCTCGCAAAAGGCGTGACCTATAATAATAGGCAAAAAACAATTATGCAGTTTAGTCCTCGTTACATATCGTCCATCGACAAGCCCTTCAGCTCTACTTGAAGGCCTCGCATGTGCGCCTTAATCTTCTGAAACTTTTCTTCCAGCTTGGCTGGACTGTATTTGTGAAGATTGCGTTTCACCTCAGCTACCGTTGCCCGGTGGTCAAGGCGCTCAATGGCAATGAGGTCTATCTCGTTTTTCCCTTCGCTGTCCCACCAGTGAGACACCTCGGTCACCCGCTCCCTTTCGCCATACTGCTGCCTGAAATACTTTTCCAGCACGAAACCGCTGAACTGGGTATATCCGTTTCTGATGGCCTCTTCAAGCATGTCAGTCTTACCAAGCTCAACTATCGATCGGTTGCTCTCGATGAATCTGAACCAGAACGTCAGGAAGCAATCGTCTATATAGTATTTCACGCCCTGGCTGTTGGGCTTAGCCCACATAGGACGCAGCTTCTGCATGAGCGAATACTCGTTTTCGAGTGTGTCAAGATAGCGTCCCGTGTTTTTCTTGATAACGCTGTCTATCTCCGACTGGCTATTTAGCCCCGAGGCTATGAGTTGCAAGATACTGTAGTATATCTGGAACTTACGTCCAAACTCACCTACCAGCAGTTCTGTACCTTCCTCGAGGAAAATGCCCGACGGGCGACAAACGCTGTGAAGCATATCCTCCCATGTCTGGCACCCTTCGTCCATCAGCTGTGCCACATATTTTGCCACACCCCCGGTGATGGCATACAGCATAAGCAGATCCTCGGCCTGATAGTGAGGATTGTGGTCACGCAGAATCTGTTTCAGCACTGTAGTGGAAAAGGGTTTCAAGTCCATGCGGGCCGTCTTGCGTCCGAAGAGCGGCTCCTTCCGGTCTTCGAAGATGCGTTTCATCATGTTGTAGATGCTGCCGCAAGCAATCAAGTGCACATGTGCTTCACCCTGATGTTTGTCCCAAGCCTTTTGAATGTCGCTAATGATACCGTCACCAATATCCTCCAGACGCTGGAACTCGTCAATGACAATGGTTACTTTCTGGCTTTTGCTAAATATCAATATCTCCTCTAATAGCGATGCAAACGAAGTGAGCTGCCCATAGATGTGCAGTCCAAGCTGCTCTTCGGCGTGCCGTTGAAACTCTATACACTGCAGCGGCTCCGCCTTCTTTCCGATAAAGAAATACAAGTACTGTCGCCCCTTCAACGCCTCGGTCATAAGGGTTGTCTTACCAGTGCGCCTTCGGCCCATCAGCACTGTGAACTGTGCCACTTGACCTGCCAAATCATCTAATCGCCGCAGCTCTCTGATTTCTTTCTCTCTATCGTAGAATTTCATCTTTACAATTTTGTAAATTACAAACTTGTTATTTTAACGTTGCAAATATACGGCTAATTTTTCATATAGGCCCCTTAATCCTTGAAAAAGTCACGGCTGTTCGTCATTTTTAACACTTTTGCATTCTCTTTTTATCTTTTACTGCAATACGTCAAATTTAGCTGCTAACCGCTGAATGCTAAACACTTCGTTTGTATTTAGTTAGAATCACATGGAAAGCACGGAAAAACAAAATTCAAATAAAACTAAACAAACCTTACTAAATTGTCTTTCGTAAATATCAGTCTATAAGTTTGCCGATGCATCATATCATCAATAGTCTCAAACTTAAACAATAATCTTATCATGGGCCATATTTGAAAAAGATCAAACAGCTTTTCCTATATACTCATGCAGGTCTAATATTACATCATTTGTCTTTTTATCTATTTTCACAATAGATTCTGGCAATTCTGGCATCCTGCTTATAAACCATTCCATAGAACTTTCTTGTTGAGGACGTACTATCAAGTGATAAATTGCTTCATCGTCCAGATCTCTATCAAAAGAGACAAAACCTCTCATTGCCATTTGTTCAAAATGAACCAAATACCGATTCCTTTTATTTATATATTCTTCTTCTGAATAAAGCGAATGATACCTATTCAGCCTTCTATCAATATAATAGCTGTTTAAATACAATTGCTTAACTTGTGGCTCAACTTGAAAAGCCTTTCGCATCAGGACAAAATTCTTATTCCTTTCATTTACAGGAAATGGCAACAAACCTCCAAATGACATAGCATGAATACAGTATTTACCCACATGAACAAACCAATCTATGTCATGAGCTCGTTGAAAGGAAACACTGAATTTGGGCATCACAAATCAAATAGGGTTTTACAATTATTACAGTAATCAAAATCCTCTCCAGTGGAAGGACGAATAGCTTTGCTAAAATAAATCTCCTTCTTTATATCGAATGCAGGGTTTACATCCTTCAACAGAATATTAGCTGCATGTTGCTCTGCGCATTGACCTATAGGATGCGAACAATGTGACTGATTCTTAAAACATTTCCAACTTCTATCTGGAAAATGAAAATCAGATGCCATTATGCTGAACATTCGGGTTGAATCATATTCCTTGATAGTTGGCTTATGCGAATAGTTCTTGGAAACCATTGAAACATCAATATCAGTACATGCAGCACACATGGCTGGATAGTAATGACCATTGAACCATGGTCTGGACTTTCCATCCCGATAGGTTTCAAACAAAGCGAATATAGAATCTGCATACTTCTCACACTCTGTATCCAGTGCTGCTTTGGAGTGGAATGTATCATTGTCCTTTGCCATATTTAGAATATGTATTAGAACGGCAGATCATCATCACTACTTGATGATGGGATGGTCTGCGGCTCTGTTGTTAGTTCACGAAGCTTGCTTAAGATGGTGGACTCGGAC
>CAZPNJ010000252.1:0-2999 GCA_964587765.1 uncultured Prevotella sp. | reverse complement strand
AGGTTGTGGCAAGAGAAACCGTTAAGCAGGTGCGCAAAGACGTAACAGCCAAATGTTATGGTGGCGACGTCAGCCGTAAACGCAAACTCTTGGAAAAGCAAAAGCGAGGCAAGAAACGCATGAAGCAGATTGGCAATGTGGAGGTGCCGCAAAAGGCTTTCCTCGCAGTGCTGAAACTGGATTAACGACAATTGCCAAGCAAATAGACAGAGATACTAAACTAAATTATAATATAAATTGTTTACTAACACTTAACAAAAGGCAAAAGAATGAAAGCATCACAAAACACTCCGCGTGATATAGCGAGAGAGCTGGCGAGAAAGTACAGCACAATGACTCATGAAGAGTTAGATTTATTAGAGGAAATTCTTGTGCCAATGAAAGTATCCAAGGGGGATATGATACTTGAAGAGGGCATGACGTGCCGCCACATCTATTATATAGACGAGGGATTGATACGCCAGTTCTATTACAAGGAAGACGACAAAGACGGAAAAATGCGTGAAGTGACCGAGCATCTTGGCACTGACCACAGCATATTCATGTGCATAGAGAGTCTGTTTCGTGAGAAACCTTCTCAGCTACAGGTGCAGGCACTTGAGCCATGTTACATATACGGATTGCCCAAGCGCGAGTTGGAACGTGTGGCAATGCACAACGTAAACATTCAGTTGATGTTCAGAAAGATATTGGAGGAAAGTCTGATTATATCGCAGATTCACGCAGACTTAGTTCGATTTGAGTCAGCACAAAGCCGTTATAAAAGACTTTGTAAGCTGCAACCTCAAGTTGTATTAAGGGCACCTTTGACTTATATAGCAAGCTATTTGCAGATGACACCTGAGACTCTTAGTAGAGTACGTGCGTCAACATTGCTTGACTAATGTCACCATTGCCTGAACTAATCTGCCTGCATTGCTTGACTATTCTATCAACATAGTTTGACTAATCAGCCAGTATCTTTAGAAGTGGTCGCGACGATAATATTCGCAATTTTCCTTCGTTATCAATTCAATTGGCATATAGTTAACGGCATCAACCTTTTGCTTTAGAACTATTGCCTTGAATAGTGTGTCAACACAGCTGTAGCCCTGTTGGAAAGCATGTTGGCAAATAAGGAAAGATATGCTTCCTTCACGCAAACAATTAGCGTTTTTGCCGACCATATCATAGCCCATTATCTGAACGTCACGCTTATTTGTTCGCGACAGATATTCGCCAACCAAGTGGGCTTTGCTTGCCAATGTTATGCAGTTGTGAACATCGGGATGGCTAGCAAAGAACCTATCAAACATCAAATTAAACTCTTTCTTTGTTCCGTCTATCGGAATATCTAAGTTTATTATCTCCACCTCTGGGAAATGGTCTTTCATATAATGGCGGAAACCGACCTCACGATTGGCTTGCTGCTTGCTGTTTACATTTCCGTCTTTTACTGGCCTCAGTAGCATAATCTGCTTGTCCTTCTGGGCTATCAGCATCAACATCTTTGCAGCGAAATAGCCACTGCTGAAAGAGTCTTGCCCGAAGAATGACAATGGTCGCAGGTCTGGCATATAAGAGTCAAGCAATATAAATGGAATCTGACGTTTATGAAGTTCATCGGTAAACATACGAGTTACGTCAAGTGTTGAGGGAACTATGATTACGCCATCAGGATTTGTCTCAAGACATTTCTCATAACATTTCGTAAAAGAAGCGTTATCCAGGCGATTATAATACATAATAGTTATCTCAATGTTGAAGTCACGACGTCTTTTTTCTGCCTCTTTCGAGCCTTTTTCTATCTCCTCCCAATAAGTTTCAGACTCGTGTTCTGGAATAAACAATACGAAGTTATATTGCTTGTTATACGCCAAGGCGCTGGCATAAACATTGGGTTGATAGTTAAGCTCTTTAATAGCTGCTTCAACCTTTTTACGCGCTTCCTCTGATACGTTTGGTCTATTGTGTAGCACTCTGTCAACAGTTCCAACTGAAACTCCCGACTTCTTTGCAAGGTCTTTAATTCTAAATCTTTCTGCCATAAAATGGGTTCTTTTTACGAATTTGTGCAAATGTAACAATGTTTTTCCTAAACAAACACTTAAAATCAATCTTTTTACAAGAAAACATTAAAAACAATGGCAAAAAGTTAACTCGTTAAGCGTAAATACATTATTTTTGCATTAGTAAATGCAAAGACTACGAACCATAAACCATTTGCTTGTGCTGGCACTTATATTTGTTATTACATTTACATCATGTCAGCATAAGAATAAATCGTTGGCAGATAAAACCAACGAAATATCTTATTTCTATCATTATCGCAACCTTGACAGTGCTGTCGTTTATGCTCGCAAGGTCTTGAATATGCGCAATGCAGGCAAATCAAGTAGGGCAGAGGCTTGGAACAATATAGTATTTACGTCTATTGCAAAGATGCAATATGAACTTGCAGAAAGGCAACTTGATAGCGCCATGCAGGCAAGTGACAATCAGATTGAGCTACTTGTTGCTGACGTTCAGATGATGAGATTGTGTCAAAGAAGGTCAAGAAACAAAGACTTTTACGCCTATCGTGAGAGCGCATTGCACAGACTTGCGCGCATAAGCGAAGAATCTGCAAACATTACTGCCCATGAAAAGCGCCGACTTTCATACGCAAAAAGCGAATTTGCCATTGTCAGTTCTACATATTTCTATTACGTGGGCTTGGAGAAGCAGTCAGTTGAAAGTTTCAAAATGGTCGATGAAACCAGCGATTTACTACAAGACACTGCACAATTGCTGAACTATTATTATAACATTGGCGCAGGTGGCATAATTGTTGGCAAAAGTGCTGAAGAAACCGCCCAAACGGAGTTTGATTATCTGATGCACTGCTTCCTTTTAGCCAAAGAAAAAGGACTGGTTTACTTTGAAGCTAACGCAATGGAGGCGATGAGTGAGCATCTTAATGATAGAAATCAAAGAGAGTTTTTGATAAACTACAATTGGCCTGCCATGAAGTTTATCTA
>CAZPNJ010000251.1:0-3000 GCA_964587765.1 uncultured Prevotella sp. | reverse complement strand
CATAAAATCTCTCAAATTTTTCATAACTTAAATTGTATTTTGTGTTTGTGTTGTTGTTATCCCTATCCCAACCAGCGTTCAAAGCGGTGCATCGCCTCCTCGCAGTCGGCACGGTCGCCAAAGGCTGTAAGGCGCACGAAACCCTCGCCGCTGGGGCCAAAGCCCACGCCGGGTGTGCAGATTACATGTGCGTCGTAGATCATCTGTTCGAAGAATCGCCACGACTTTCAACCATATATAAGGAGCGTCTACACCTCCATAAACACTAAGGCCAAGGCGACTAAGGGTTTGACGCATCAGTTTAGCATTTTGCATATAATAATCAATAGTAGCCTTAACCTGCTTCTTGCCCTCTGGCGAATAAATAGCCTCAGCTGCACGCTGCGAGATATAGCTCGTTCCGTTGAAGCGAGTACACTGGCGACGAAGCCACATCGGATTTAACCTTACACGTTCACCATTGAGTTTGCCAACAGTAACGGTTTTGGGTACAACAGTGTAGCCGCATCTAACCCCTGTAAAACCCGCAGTCTTTGAATAACTACGAAACTCTATCGCAACCTTTTTCGCTCCACGTATCTCGTATATGGAATGTGGAATTTCGGGGTTGGTGATGTATGCCTCATAAGCGGCGTCAAACAATATCAGCGTATCGTTCTTGATGGCGTAATCCACCCACTGCTTCAGCTGCGCCTTAGTGGCAACGGCACCCGTGGGGTTGTTGGGATAGCACAGATATATGATGTCAACCCGGTGATTGGGTATCGGCGGCACAAAGCCGTTAGCCTCGCTGCACGGCATATAAGTGACGTGGCTCCAGCGGCCATTATCCAGCACGCCGGCCCTGCCGCACATCACGTTCGAGTCGATATATACAGGGTAAATAGGGTCAGTCACGCCAATGCTGTTGTCGTGGCGTAGTATGTCGCCGAAGTTACCTGTAGCACTCTTGGCGCCGTCATTTATGAATATCTCGCTCTGCTCTATATGAACGCCACGAGACTGAAAGTCGTTCTTTATTATCGCTTCTTTCAAGAAGTCGTAGCCCTGTTCCGGACCATATCCATGAAATGACTGCTTTGTAGCCATCTCGTCAACGGCTTTATGCATAGCCTCGATGACGGCTGGCGCAAGTGGTTGAGTAACATCACCAATGCCTAAGCTTATTACTTTTTCCTTAGGATGACCTACCTTAAAGGCATTCACTTTTTTAGCTATATCCGCAAACAAGTAATTTGGCGGTAATTTTAAGAAATGTTCATTTGCTAATGCCATATTCTATAGTTCTTATTTTATTCTTATTATTAACAGGCTGCACTTGCTTTGTCATCGTTATCCGCAATCTGTATTTCTCCTTCAAAAACAAATTCTGCAGGACCACCAAGATATACGTGATCATCAATGCGCCAATCTACAGACAATGTGCCGCCATCCATGACAACTTTCGCCATTCTATTAGTAAGCCCCTTTGTATTGGTTGCAACAATGGTTGCGCACGCTCCAGTACCACAAGCCTGAGTAATACCGCTACCACGCTCCCAAACTCTCACTCTAACATCATTACCAGATACAATCTGCACAAATTCAATATTGGCTCTATCAGCAAATTCACTGCAGTGTTCCAACAAATTGCCCCAATAGGCAACGTCAAACACTTCGGCATCATCTACAACAGTCACAAAGTGTGGATTACCCATTGATACATACACTCCTTGAAACCTCCTTCCTGCAACAGTTACATTTAAGTCGCATATTTTTTGTGGTTGCATCATATCTACGACTACGTCTGCGACATGGCCATTACTTATGGTTAACTGCAATTCTTTCACACCCGATAATGTTTCAAGTCTTATCGTTTGTTTTTTACAGAGATTCTTATCATATAGATACTTACCAATGCACCTTGATGCGTTACCACACATCATAGCCTCGCTGCCGTCGGCATTAAATATGCGCATGGAATAGTCATTGTCAGAATTTTCAGCCTCACCAATTAACACTAAACCATCACTACCGATGCCCGTGTGTGGTTGACTCCACTGCCTTGACATAAGTTTAGGGTTTTCCACATTATATAATATAGTATTGATATATATATAATCGTTACCCGCCCCGTGCATCTTTGTGAACCTTATCGTTTGTGTCATTTTGAACCGATTTCGTTATTTTTACTTTCGTTTTGTCTATTTACGATGCAAAGTTACTACTTTCTGACATCTAAGCAATAGTTTCCGCAAACAATATCATTTTTTCTACCCATTGTTTTAATCTGTGGCAATATGCTACCGTTTTATTTTAATCTGAAACACAAACATCACATTGTACTTGCAATCTAGAACTTTAAACAAAAACATTCTTCTATATTAGCACTTTTTCTTTATGAAAATTACAAATCGTCGTAGTTTTGCATCAGAAAGGAGCAAAAAGTAACCCAAAACACAAATATCTAAAACAAAAAGTTATGAAGAAGATCGAAGCAATTATCCGAAAGGCCAAATTTGAGGAAGTAAAAGAAGCACTTCTTAATGCTGACATTGAATGGTTTAGCTTCTATGATGTAAGAGGCGAGGGCAAAATGCGCCAAGCCCGAATCTACAGAGGTGTAATGTATGACACGAGCATTATTGAGCGAGTTTTGCTTAACATTGTCGTACGTGACAAAAACGTTGAACGCACCATTGAAGCCATACAAAAGGCTGCTTGCACAGGCGAATTGGGCGATGGCCGTATTTTTGTAATTCCGGTAGAAGATGCAGTTAGAATACGTACTGGCGAACGTGGTGACATTGCACTATACAACGCAGAAAACGCAAAGTAACTTTTTCCTATAATCTGATCACAAACACACAACACAACAAATTAACAACAACACAATCACAAAATTATTATGGAAAATATTACAGACATTTCACTTTCTCTTAACACAGTATGGATGCTATTTACAGCTATGCTGGTATTTTGGATGCAGCCAGGTTTTGCTCTTTGCGAGGCAGGATTTAC
>CAZPNJ010000250.1:0-3021 GCA_964587765.1 uncultured Prevotella sp. | reverse complement strand
TTGCCGTGGTGTTCTGCCACAATTCTTTAGGCTATCTTTTAGGTTGGCTTTCGGGCAAGCTGGCAGGTTTCAACACTGCCAAGAAACGCACCATAAGCATAGAGGTGGGTATGCAAAATGCCGGTCTTGCCACGGTTTTGGCAGGCAACTTCTTTGCAGCCCAGCCACTTGCCGTATTGCCATGCGCCATCAGTTGTGCCTGGCACAGCATATCTGGCACAATACTCGCAGGACTGTTTCTGCGCAGTGATGAAAAACTTAAATGATTTTGGCGCTGTGCTCCCTTATTCTGAACTCTAAGGGAGTAATACGGAAACGGCGCTTGAAAGCGGTTATGAAGTGACCGGCATACTCATAACCCACAAGCATGCTTATTTCTTCAATGCTTTTCTGGGTGTCGAGCAGATAGCGCACAGCCATCTGCATACGATATTCAAACAGATAAGCATAAACGCTTTGGTGAAACTCACGACGGAAGCCTGACTTAAGATAGCACTCGTTAGTACCCACGGCAATCGCCAGTTCGCGCAGCGATAGCGGCTGACGATAGTTGCGGCGCAACAGATACAGCGCATCGTGCATCTTGTCTCGCAGTGCAGAGTCGCTTGCCTTTATGTCGGCTGAAGCCGAGACGTCGCTTTGCGTTATATGGCTAATGAAATTAACAAGCTGCTGTTCCATAAAGTTCTCGGAACAGTTTCCCAAGATGGGCGGAAGAAACAGATTTTGCAAGCAATTGGCAAGTATTGGCGAAGGTGTCCGTCCACTAACGACCGGAATGTTATGGTCAGCGCCTTCAATGGAGCGAAACAATCCGCCAACCTCATCAGGATAACGCTCGGCAAGCGACTTCAGATATTTTGTAGGCAAATAAATGTGACCCGACTCCTGAATATCCGTACCAATATGTCGGGTACTTGTTTTCTAACCACCCATGACCAAAGTCATGGCTGTTTCGTTCTTATTTATTGCGTTAGCGTCTTTACCATCATCGTCGCTAAAGACATTATGCACATCGCCCCTGATGGCATAAGAAATACCAAGAAGAGGTTCAGGATTATCTATGCACCCTTCAAAAAGACAATCTTCCTGAGCTTTGAATAAAGTACGATCAACAGAGAAGTTCTCATAGCGATACTCCGAGAACATGCCCTGTATAAAATCGAGGTGCATGGTATGCTGAACCTGTAACACCTCGCCATGCTTGGCAAGTATCAGATGTTTCTTGCCATTCTGAGGATGTTCGTTTTGTTCACTGAATTCAGACGAACGAAATACTTTCATGCCACTATAATTTCACAAACGAGCATAAAGAAAGCGCGCTTTCAATTTGTCGAGTGCCGTTATACATTATTACTTATAAGAATTGTGTGCAAACATACACATTATTTCCCAATATCATAATATTTTCAGTCGAAAAATGCAATTTACTCTATTGGAATCCAAATTTCCGTAAGCAAATCATTTATTGGAGTGGTTGCAGGGTCATTAAGATATTTTTCAAACATAGGTTCTTTCTTCACCTTTACATCTCCCTTGTCAAGGCGTCCATATATTTCCTGATAGAAGTCGGCTAACTGTGAATAAGCCCCCTTCATTAAGAACACTATGAATTTTCCACCTGTGATGGTTTCAATGCCAACATCACCTGCCGGCTGCATTTTCTTGACAATAGGGTCGGCAATGCACACATCGCACCTCAGCAGTGGGTTATCAATTGAAGGGTCGTCGTAATACACGTTTATATACTCAGCATTAGAGCCGCACATGCCATAAACGCCCTGCGCCCGAACATAGTCAGTGATACATTTCCATGCCAGTCCGTAATCCATTGTTGAATAATCGGTTCCGGTCAGGCGATAATATATAGCCTGAACATCATTTCTAAAATCTATTCTTTCTTTAATATCCATTTTACGTTTTATATATAGAGTTTCAACAACCACTATCGATTGTCGGCGCAAAAGTAGCGACAACAAATCGCCCACCGATTACCCAAGAGGGAAAATCATTAAACCTCCAATGTTTTTTGCGGAAAAATATGAGGGAAATCTTTCAAATACAATAGCGCTATATTCGTCATTATCAATAATTCTGTATATATTTGCACGCCATAAAGATATTATTATTAACTGAAAATGAAAAAAAGTATTTTATTATTCGCTTTCTCAGCTCTTATGAGCATGGGTATTCATGCCCAACAACTGGCATTTCCTGGAGCTGAAGGATACGGAGCCTATGCCACAGGCGGAAGAGGTGGCAATGTGGTGCATGTTACTAACCTAAACGCTTCAGGCGCAGGCTCGCTTGCCGATGCCGTAAGCAAATCAGGACGTATTGTAGTTTTTGACGTAGGTGGTGTGATAGACATTACTGGTGGTGGCATAACCATAGCCAGCAACGTAACCATAGCCGGACAGACCGCTCCGGGCGAGGGAATAACCATCTATGGCGGACGCGTGATAATGTCGAACAGTTCAAACGTAGTTATGCGCTACATTCGTATGCGTGGCGGCATCAGTCTCAATAAGAAGAAAGCCACGCTTACCATGGACAACTGCAACAACTGCATTCTTGACCACTGCTCAATATCATGGGGACGCTGGGACGATATACACATAGCCAACGCCAACAACATAACTTTTCAATATTGCATCGTGAGCGAGGGCATTGACCCGCAACGCTTCGGCGCCATCACCGACGGCACACGCAACTGGACGGTTACCCATTGCCTTTGGGCAAACAACAAGAGTCGCAACCCTAAGATGAAGTGCTATATACAATATGTAAACAACGTGGTATATAATTATGGTATGGGCATAATAGGCGGACACTCTGCGGCAGATAACTACCAAGACGTTATAGCCAATTACTTCATAACAGGTCCGTCGAGCGGCGCGACAAACAAATATTTTGACCAGTGGGAAGAAACCGACCACCTTTACAGTCGCGACAACTACACTGACCGCAACAACAACGGAGTGCTTGACGGACAGTTGATTACCGACTATAACGGTGCCA
>CAZPNJ010000249.1:0-3029 GCA_964587765.1 uncultured Prevotella sp. | reverse complement strand
TATCCCGTACCGTTGCCATAGAGAAGATAGTGGATAAGCATTTAGACGAATACTTCTCACAACCGAAAGATAAGCGACAGATAATCTAATTGGAAGCCCCTCGAAAGAGGGGTTTTTCAATGCTCATACATAGTTCCTAACGAACAGCTATTTAATTATAAGCAAAAGAAACAAACGCAAAAAATCGACCTCGATTTCGGGGTCTTTTTTATTGCCTAAAAACACGCTGAAAGGAATATTGGATATGAGTAAATGTGATAATCTACACAAGGCTAAAAACAAGAAGAATGATGAATTTTACACTCAATACGATGACATCCAAAAGGAACTAAATCACTATGAGCAACATTTTAAGGACAAAACGGTACTTTGTAACTGCGATGACCCCTTTGAGAGTAACTTCTGTAAGTTCTTTTTAAGGAACTTCAATTATTTAGGCTTGAAAAGACTTATATGCACTTCGTATAACAGTTCTGCTTTTGCTGGTACACAGGTATCGTTTTTTGACCTTATGGATGATGATTTACAGGTCGGACACGGCTATGTATTAGATGTATCTTCCGTACCTATGAAGAATAATAGGGGCGTTTCTGACGAAGATATTGACAAGTTATTGCGTAGTAAGAAAGCCGTTAAGGAGTTAAAGGGTAACGGAGATTTCAGAAGTCCTGAATGTATTAAGTATCTCGAACAGGCTGATATAGTTGTAACCAACCCGCCGTTCTCTTTGTTTAGGGAGTATGTGGCTACGCTGATGGAGTACAAAAAGGAATTTCTTATAGTAGGTAATCAAAATGCGATTACCTATAAAGAGATTTTTCCGTATATTAAAAATAACAAAATGTGGTTAGGTAATGGATTTGGCGGTAATGTGGGTTTCTTTAAGTCCCCATATGAAGATACTGCTAAATCATCCCAACACAAAGAGGGGTTAATAAGAGTATCAGGTGTTATGTGGTTTACTAACCTTGATTATCCTAAAAGGCACGAAGAACTTGTCTTATATAAGAACTATACCCCCGAAGAATATCCTAAATTCGATAACTATGATGCTATCAATGTAAACAAAACCTCGGATATTCCAAAAGACTATGACGGTGTTATGGGTGTTCCAATTACATTCTTGGATAAATACTGTCCTGAACAGTTTGAGGTTGTTGGGTGTACTTATAGTTATGGTATTCCTGACGGTTGGGATAAAAATACAAATATGTCGCCTATTGTATCGGGAAAGGCTGTTTATAAGAGGTTGCTTATCCGCAGAAAACAGTAAAGAAAGGAAATAATTATGAGTAATCCCATTGTAGAGTTGCTTGATACTCTAAAACAAGAAGGAATGACTGATATTAGTAATGAAATTGAGGAAGCCTTAAAACTAATAACATTAACAGTTGAGGATGTTCTTCCACGGGTTGATAAAAAGATTAAAGAATATACCGAAAAAGGTGAATATGAGAAAATTCAGCCTTTGTTGGAGATACCTCAAAAGGTCAAGGTATGTTCCAACTACATAAACCATATGTTAGAGGAGCCATCAGAGTCCGAATTATCTAATAAGGTTTCAAAGGCTCTCAATTCGGTAGCATTAGACGAAACCCAATTAGAAAGGCACTTGTTATCTCATAATGCCACCTTTACAAAACCCCATCATTTTGAACTTGCAGGAAAGCGTTATGACCTACCTAAACAAAAATGGAGAAGTTTCATATATTGCCTTTTTGACCTTATGTATGCCAAGAATTCTGCCCGTTTTGAGCAATTCAGGAAAGGTGTTGTAGCAAAAGGTAGTTCCGAGTGTACCTTTTCGGATATACCTATCAACAAGGGGTACAGAATATCAGGCTCAAATATCTATGTGTTGTTTTCAGGAAGTGCTAATAGTGCTTGTATGTATGCACAAGCCCTTTTGGAAACATACGACATAGACCCCAAGCAGTTAGTTGTGTATTGGCAGACATCAAAAACCAATGAAGATACGACTTATGGCGAGATACAGATAGGAAGTCGAGTATTTCATAGCCGATTGGGTGAGGGCGAAGTCCAAAACATTGTAAGTGGCAGTAATGGTGATATTGCGACCATCAAGTTTGAAGACCGCACCACCGACATTGTGTTAAATGACGGTAAAAGCGAGTATTTAACATTAGTTGAAGAATAAACAATGAAAGGAATATAGTATGAATTATGATGATGATAAACGCAAAGAATTAGTTGATGCGGTAAATACTCTTTCTACGGAACTGGAAGCATTAAAAAAGAGTAGATTTAATCCATTTACTCTGGGTTTATTCATCGCTCCTGCGGTATTTTTTATTGTGTTATTATTTGCGTTATTTATGCTTGGTAATGTAGGAATATTGCTATTGATTATATTGGCAATAGTATCGTTTACAATCTTGTCAATTGGAAGAGAAGTCTATAACGATAAAAAAGAAAAGCGAATAAAACAAATAGAAAAAGAAATAGAAGATACAAATATTGCAGGATATAACCTTATAGGTAATTGTTTTTGTGAATTGTTTGGGATTACAAAAGTAATGTTACTGGATGAATTAGACTTGTTATCTAATTCATATCCAAATATTGTTAGAAAATCCACAAATACAGTAACCACCTATGAAAACGGAAATAGTCATTCCGTAGTTACAACTACCTATTTATTTTGGCAATATGATGACTGTATCACTGGGGTTAAAGACTTATTAGAACGAAAGTTTAAGGCACGAAACTTTACTGATAATGAACAAGACCTTAAATTGCAAAATCTTCAATTACAGAATGAAAGCATCGCAATTGATAATGCACAAAAGAAGTTTTGGGTATGCGACCATTGTGGCAACACTAACCGAGCAGATGATATGTCGTGTATTAAGTGTGGTGCTATTAGACCTGTTACAGAATAACGGAGGAAACTATGAGAAAAATAATAGCGATAGTGTTAGCCGTTTCTATATTGGTTATATGTATTTGTGGTTGTAGTAAAAAGTCTAAATTAGAGGACTATATTACCAACTATGACGAAGTAGTAG
>CAZPNJ010000248.1:0-3048 GCA_964587765.1 uncultured Prevotella sp. | reverse complement strand
GATATGATTTCCACGACTTATTACTAATTTTGCACTTGCTTATGGAATCCGCCTTCATTTCCATTTCACTTAAAAACACTTTAATAATATGTAAGTTTTTGCAAAATCATTTGCGACTTAATAATAAAAATAGTATGTTTGCACACATATAAGAATATGAGTATGAATAAAGAAGAAATAATGAATCGCATCATGGCTGCAAAAAAACGTAAGCAAGAATATGTGGCAGCTGAAATAAACAGGCTAAAAAACGAATATAAACTTCGCACTGGCCTTGATGCAAATTTCGTTGAAGTATGGTAGAGTTATCACTTGAACGAATAAATGCTAATGCTCCTTATCAAGTAAATATTGTTGGCGATAATGGACATTTTCAGTTTGTGACGGATTTTGATGTTATTTATTCAGTTCAGTTTCTTGAAGATGATATAATCAGCTATGAATCATACGAATTTGTTATCGTAAATGTAAATCATAAGAAATCACCCGTAGACAAAAAACTTAGAGAAACAATAATTGCCATTCTTCACGAATTTTTCGTTGTAAACAATTCAACAATATTATATATATGCGAAACAAGCGATGAAAAACAAAGTCAAAGAGCAAGACTTTTCCGATATTGGTTCGCATCAACGAGCGAAAGCGACTATATAGCCAATTTCTCTGCAACAATACTTGATGCTGAGGGCATAAAGAATTACGCTTCCATCTTTTTAAGAAACGACAATCCTAATTTCAAAGAAGTGGTTACAGAGTTCAGTAACACTGTCGAATTATTCAGCAACAAACCAGAATAATACTTAATATTCAGTTTTGTATTAACCATGAGTTGGTTGAATATTACTTTATGCAATTTAACACTTAAAACTGTATATGTTAACGGAAAAACGTTCGAGTTGAGGAGCAAGTTTTTGAGGCTGAAATGTAAAAATGGGTTAACGATTTTTGAAAAACGGGCAAGTTATCCGCAGAAAACAGGGTACTTATTTTTAATTTCAGTGGACTTTAGATTTATTAACCGTGTTTTCCAACTGTAACTTCCACGGTTTCTGGCTCTAAGTATCGGGGTTAATATAAGTTAATTGCCTGTTTTTGGGTCCTAACTTACCCGATACTTGTCAAAATAAGCACTTAACCTGCTAAATATCAACTTGTTACACTCTTCTTCGCGAGAATGGCAATTTTGCGAGCAAACAAGTGATTGGTTCATTTCATTGGCCTTCTCGCAACGTATATTTATTCCAAAATTAACTTTTCGGCCGCATAATTATGCATAATCGCCTCGAATTTTAACAGTTCAACGCAACAACTCGTGTTTGAGCGTTAACTCAGATAGCATGAGGAGTGCTATATAACTATATAAAAGGTAGTGCGCACTCTATTTTATTATTATATATAATTTCGTCATGTATCTACAAGTTTTCTACATATCAATCTTTATAAATTATCATTAGTGTCCCGTTAAAATTGGCACACTAATGAACCAATACATTAATTGATAAATATATTTATATTGAGACAAAATACTGCGTTTTTTTCTCACTGGGTTATGTAAAAATGAATTTCAAAGATTCGCTTGATGAAGATAATCAAAAACATCTTGTAAGTATTGGCTTTATGGGACAAGTTATTGTGATATATGATAGAGAAACATTAAAGGATTATCTATATAGGTATTCTGAAGACAATAATAAAAAATAATCTTAAAGATTAAGTCTATCAACGACTACAACACAGAGCCACAAAACACATTATACAAAAGACGGCAAACGCATAAGGTAAAGAGTTTAAGCTAACTCAAGCTTAAACTCTTTACGGAATTTTGCGAATGATGGATTATCATCGGTGAGCTTGCTTAATATTTCGTTTTTAGAAAGCGTACCTACTAATTCATCTTTTTCAGAAAGCCTGAAAGACACAACAATATCAATATTGCTGAGAGCCTTTCGCAGCGAATTTTGAATACGAAGTTTTATAGGCTCCAACTGGTCTAAAAGCACCGCATTGGGGACAGACACTTCAATATGTGTTTGTTCTGACACCGTAGGGTGAATGTTCATTAGGCGCTGAGACAAGCCAACCAGATTTTGTGGCATGGCATGGCACATACGCAGCCATTCCGTCTGAAGCGAATCTTCCGAGAATGGTTTATGACTGTCATTTGCAGCTGTGCTATAAGAAGCTCCCATGGCACTGCCTGTTTGAGATAGGACACTGGCATCACCATTAAGAACACTGGCGAAGGTGTTTCTTGCTTTCAGTTTGAACTTTGGGCGTGGAGCGACGGGGTGAGGGTTAGAGTTTGCCGTGGCAACAGCAACCGGCTTTGGCGTATGAGCCACAGTGGGCGAAGGCGCTACGTCAGATACATAAGAGTCAGCGTCAGCCACCTGCGAGGCTGACCTCTTCTGCTGAGCCTTACGTACTAAGTTTCGGAACAGGATTTTCAATCGTCTGGGGCGATGCCCCGCGACAGTAGAGTCTTTATCGCCACTACCCTCTTGAGTAATCTGCGCTACCTCTATCAGCGACAGTTCAACCAACAGGCGCTTATTGCTGCTGTGTTTATATTCGAGGTCGCATTTGGTAAGTATGCGCAATGTCTGGCACAAGAAGTTAGTCGGGCATTGCTTTGCCTGTTCGGCATAGCGCTGCGACATTTCATTGCTTGTCTCAAGTAGTGCTATTGTTTTAGCATCTTTAGCCATCATCACATTGCGCACGTGTGACAACAGACCAACAACGAAGTTGCCAGCGTCAAAGCCTTTCGCAATGAGCGAATTCAGAAGAAGCATTATGTCTGAAACCTTGTTCTGCATGGCAAGTTCTATGACATTGAAATAATTATCAACATCAAGAACGTTCAGGTCTTCGAGCACCTTCTTGTAAGTGATGTTGCCCTGCGAGAAACTTGCTGCTTGGTCGAAGATAGACAGGGCATCGCGCATACCACCATCTGCCTTTTCGGCAATGACAGCCAAAGCCTGCTCTTCGTATGTGACGCCCTCGTCATCAGCCACATGTTTGAGATGGTTGATTATATCTGAC
>CAZPNJ010000247.1:0-3056 GCA_964587765.1 uncultured Prevotella sp. | reverse complement strand
AAGTTGAACTTTACACGCAACTTCCCGCTTCACAAGTTCTTGCAAAGTAGAAATAATAATAAAAGTATGCGCTCTTTCTGTTCATCTTGTTAATATTTTAGTGCAAAGATAGGCTATATATTTCAAACTGACAAAGAAATAAGCCAAAAACTTTCATTTTTCTACTTTTCGTCCTGAATATCCTGTCGCTGTGCCAATAATCGGCGAATACGCTGGGCAGCCTCAATGGGAGCCCCCTCGCTGTCTATGATGTTGTGAAGTTCTTGATAATTAGACAGCATGGTATTGCGGCGATTACCTCCTGGTAGCAGTGATAGCAAGTCGGTGCGGATATTCTGCACACTAAATCTATCAGCAAGCAGCTCGCTGACAATTTCACGATTTACAATGAGGTTTACAAGAGAAATGTACTTTACCTTTATTATATGATTAAAGGCAAAACGTATCAAGTGCGGCACAGGTGTTTTATAACATACAACCTGTGGCACGTCAAACAATGCCGTTTCGAGAGTTGCAGTGCCACTGGTGACAAGCGCTGCAGTTGAGTGAGCCAACAGTCTGTATGTAGAATTCTTTATAAGCCTTACGTCTTTGCCATTGATAAATGGCGCATAGTAATCATCATCTATAGACGGTGCCCCAGCCAACACAAGTTGGTAGTCATCAGTCAATCCTTCGCAAGCCTCTATCATGGCTGGCAGATTGTCTTTAATCTCTTGGCGACGACTGCCAGCAAGCAATGCTACAATAGGTTTTGCACTGAGATTTTCAGCAGTGCAGAACTCATCAAAAGTTTCATTGTTATCATTGCGGAACTTTGCAACTTCGTCGGCAGTAGGATTACCTACATATTCTATGCGATAGCGATGCTTCTCATAGAAAGGTACTTCAAACGGCAATATTGACAGCATTAGGTCAACATTGCGGCGTATGCTCTTAACACGCCATTCTTTCCATGCCCATATCTTTGGCGAGATATAGTAGCACACTGGAATATTGGTGTGAGAATGTACCCACTTGGCTATGTTTAGGTTGAAACCCGGATAGTCAACAAGTATCACCACTGACGGTTGCCACTCCTGTATATCGCGCTTACACATAGACATATTGCGCATAATGGTTGGCAAGTGCATCAATACAGGAATGAACCCCATATATGCAAGTTCCTTATAATGGCGTACCATTGTTCCACCTTCGGCAGTCATAAGGTCACCACCGAAGAAACGGAACTCTGCCTCGGTGTCAGACTTCTTAATCTCATGCATCAATCTTGACGCATGCAAGTCGCCTGAGGCTTCACCTACTATGAGGTAGTATTTCATCTTCTGATTGTGTATTGTTTAATTTACCTCGAAGTATTCTTCAAGTTCCTTTCGTGCATGTCCTTCTGCATTGGCAAGGTCTTTAAGTAATATGCCATGCTCCATAAGAACTATGCGCGAAGAGATATCAATTGTATGCTGAAGATTGTGGCTACTAACAAGTATGGTAGCACCAGTCTGCTCGTTGTATGACGTGAGCATCTTCTTCAATATATTTTGCGATGAAGGGTCAAGGAAGTTGAATGGCTCATCGAGTATTACTACAGACGGACGGTTGAAGAGTGCGCCTATAATACCTATCTTCTGCTTATTACCAGCCGAATAGTCACGAATGAGTTTCTTCTGTCCAAGAATCTCTCCCTCCATAAACGTATCAAAATCGTGCATACGCTGGGCTGTTTCGTCTTTGCTCATGCCGTTTACCTTGCCGACAAACTCAAAATACTCCTCTGGTGTAAGGAAGTCAATAAGGAATCCTTCGTCAATATAAGCTCCAGTAAACGATTTCCACTCTTCGCTGTCAGCAGGGTTTACGCCGTTAATGCTAACAACGCCCTCGTCACGTTTCAACAAATCAAGCATAAGACGGAAAAGGGTTGTCTTGCCTGCACCATTGTTGCCTACAAGTCCAAGAATTTCGCCGTCGTTTATCTCAAACGAGTCAATATTGACAGCTATTTTCTCTCCAAAGCACTTTTTTAGATGTTCTATCTGTATCATTTTTCGTTTAGTTAGGTTTCTCTTAAAAAACGAAATGTGCTACTGCAACGATATTATTGTCGCATGTTGCAGTAGCACATTACTATAAGGATTATACCAGACCTTTACCGTGGCAATCCTTAAACTTCTTGCCAGAGCCACATGGACACGGGTCGTTGCGGCGAGGCATCTTGTTCTTAACGATTGGCGTATGATTGACCTCTCCTGCACCCTCGCGCGTATCACGCTGAGCAGCAGCTTGCTGATTACGGTCAACAAGGTCGTCTTTCTGTTCATTATAGCGCTGAGAATGTTGCTCAGGAGCAGCCTCCTGCACATTCTGTATCTCTGGTATCTGACCACGCATAAGAATGCTTGCGATGCGAGTATTCATGTCATTAACCATATTGTCGAACACCTTAACACTCTCAAGTTTGAAGATAAGCAGAGGGTCTTTCTGTTCGTATGAAGCGTTTTGAACACTGTGGCGCAATTCATCAAGTTGACGCAGGTTCTCCTTCCAACAATCATCAATGATGTGGAGCATAATGACCTTCTCAAACTCTTTAACTACGCTCTTACCCTCAGTGTCGTAAGCCTCTTTCAGATTACATGGAATGTTATATACGCGCTTGCCATCAGTAACAGGCACAAGTATGCGTTCATACATTGCACCTTGTTTCTCTTCCACATCCTTAATAACTGGATAAGCCACGCTCTGAATACGCTCGGTATGACGCTTAAACGTAGCCATTGCGTCTTGGAAGCAACGCTCTTCAAGGTCTGCCTTTGGTGTGTTTACGAACTCGTTCTCATCAAACGGACATTCCATAGCCAACACCTTCAAGAACTGTTCACGGCAGCCCTCATAGTCATTTGTTTCAATGATGCTAACCACACGATCCCAAATAACATTGGTTATATCCATGCCTATGCGCTCACCCATAAGAGCGTGACGACGCTTCTCATAGATAACAGTACGCTGTTTGTTCATAACGTCGTCGTATTCAAGCAAATGCTTACGAATACCGAAGT
>CAZPNJ010000246.1:0-3085 GCA_964587765.1 uncultured Prevotella sp. | reverse complement strand
CCGAATATCAGTTGACCTGTACCAGTATAAGGTTTCGCCATACTGAACGAGCCAATCTCCACGCCACCATTATAGAACGTAATTAGGCCATTATCCACCCCATCAGATGGCTGACTTATTACCATTGCCACTTGCGTGAATACGTTTTGACGAATGGCATTTGTGCTGGTGTATGTGTTATCATCAACCACAGCGCGTAGTTTGTTGTCAGCAGTGAGCCACAGTTGCAGTTTCTTACCATTTATGCCATGCGAGAAGAGTGGCATGTCACGACCTGTCTGTTCAGGGCGTATCATCATATCTATAGTCACGTCCTTACCACTGAAGTTGCGTTGTGCTTCGCTTTCCACGCTTGCATTCCCGCTAAACTGTAGCGATACCATGTCCGTAACATTATTATTGTTTACCTCACCTTTAACCTCAAAGTTGGTTTTGGCGTTCAAATAGTTGTACTCAATATCCTCTGAGAATGGGAACACAATGTTCGAGCCAGGCGTAAGCACTCCGTCAATTGGTTCAGGTGTGCCGAACAGCTGAGGTCTACGAGTATCTTTAATGCCACTTACTACCTTAGACGGTGTTGTCAAGAATGAGTTGCCATCACGACAATAAAGCACTGCCCTCAAATCGTAGCCACGCTCCATAACCACACCTTCGCCATAGAATTGTGTATTGATATTACCATTTTCAGGTATCATCTCTCGCACACCACTCGCCTTGTTCATCAGAGTTGTATCAGCGTAGTAACTGCATAGGTTGGTCCAATAGTCGTCGCCTCGCTGTGTTTCCTTATACTGGAATTCTATGTGGTCGAAATTGTGCTGATGCTTGTTAAATCCACTGATAGTTACAGGCATAAACCAGCCACGCTCGTCATTCCACTGCGCATCGGTGTTCATCACCCACTTATCGCTTGGCACGCTTATGTTTACGGCACCTGCCTGACGCATATAGTGAACGTCAAACGCCACATGGTCATAAACATGCTCCCTGTCTGGTTCTGATGTCAGTACCAACTGCAAGCCCTTATAATCGAAGTCATCACCAGCATACACCTCTATGGTCTTCTGCACCATCTGACCGGGCTCAAGCATAACATCTATGCCCGAACTGTTCAATGGCGTGCCGTCAACATATACCTTTGCGCCATTGGGGTTGCTGCTCTCTTCAAGATAGAACTTGAATATGCGCAGGCTTCCTGTAGCAGCCTCCGGCTGTTCGCTGTCGTTGGTCAGATATGCCTTAAAGCGTGCGGGGTCGCCTATAGCCACACCACTCACACTCTGACGATCGAGCGAAATCTTTGGGTTACATATCTTCTTGGTGCGCTCGTCAATTATGCGGCCTTCGTCCCAGAACTGAGAGCGGCGCTCGCTTTCCCATGGGTTGCAAGTTGCGCCACCTCGCGTACGATATACAAAGCCACGGCTGTAACGTATGTTCTTCAGGTCGTTGTCACGGCCTATGTGTTCAATCACGTTATTCGTCTGGTCTGAGAAGTTTCGGTTCGTAAACACATCAATCACTCCGGTGATTGCTATATCGGCTGTATCTGTCATCACTCCAAATAGGTAGAAGTTCAAGTGACTCTTATTGTCAATAGCAATCGTAAAGCTCTCCTTGCGACTGTAGGTATTCGATTCTCCCGATACGTCCTTCACATTGTAATCAAGCACCGGTAACAAACTGAACTTGAAGTTGCTTCCGTAGAAATTAACACTGGTGTTTATGTATGGCTGCTTGCCATTGGGCGTATTACCACTTGGCGTTACCGTTTCATTGACATAGTTCTCATAAAAGGCTTTAAGTATTACCGATACCACCTTTATACCCACGATTGAAGATACGGCGAGGAGCTTATCACTGGCGGAATCGTCAAAATAGCTGCCACTGATTACGCCTGGCAAATGGTAGTAGTTAGATACACTATAATCGCTTTCAAAGGCTTAGCCATAGGTCAGTTTTGTGCCGCCATCGACGTCATAGTTAGAAACCAACTCAGTAGCACCCAACTTCTCGTGTTCGTTTTGTGCCACCATCTCCACCCATTTTGCGATAATCATGTTTATTTCAGCCACTTCATCATCGGGAGTGTCAGTAGAGCCTGCTGGCAAGTGAATCACATAGTTCATGCCATTCTCCTGCGACATGGTGCTGGTATAGTAGAAAATCTTACCGTCTTTCATGTTTACTACGCCAAAGCTACTGCTGTCAGCAGGCACCAGCGAGCGATATACTGGTTTGCCCGTGGCATTGGCATGAGCCTGTGCCTCAGCTGCCGTGCCTGTGAACATCAGCGCACGCAACTCTTTCACCTTATCGGGTATCAGTTGCGTAAGTATGTGTTTCTGCGAGTGAACGAAATGCGATTTCACTATTGGTCCATAGCCAACCGACACGTCGCGTACCAAGTGATACAGACTGTCGTTGGCGTCACGACCTTGTGCTATCTCTACCAACGTTCCGTATTGGTTGATTATGCCATAGGTAGTGCTGCCACCCAACTTACCCAACATCTGGCGATACATGTAGTCTGGAATAGCGCGAATAGTAGAAACAGGTACCACCACCATGTTCTGCGTAAGACCTATATACAAGTCGGCATCAGAACCAACCATATTATGGTCAGCACTGGTGGTTATGTCCTGATTTATGTTCATGGTGTAGGAAAAGGCACGATGTCCCTCCATGTCAAAGGCATAAGTGAAATCAATAAGTTCCTCATTGTTTGAATGATTGATTACGCCAACAGACTGCCCCACACCTTCCGGCGCAGCCACCGTAGCCTGGAAGTTGTCAAGCGTACTTCCCGTGACAATATTCAAGTGCAGTCCTGCCTTAACCGTCATGTCAAGCGTATATGTGTACTTTAGTTTCGAGCCCTTCGACAGCGTTGCCGTACTCTCGCCTCCCGGTGGGTCACGCAGTATATCAACAAGCAGTGGCTCATCTGCCACAAGCACGTCCTTGGCTTCGCCCGTGGCAAACATGTTCAACACGTATGCCTGCAACGGATCTGCCTCGTATGTGGTACCATCTTGTTCAAGGGTCATGGTCACCGTCTTCAGTGCGTCCTTACCTGTCA
>CAZPNJ010000245.1:0-3103 GCA_964587765.1 uncultured Prevotella sp. | reverse complement strand
GAAAAACTTTCTTTGAAGTACTTAAAACTCACGAAAAAGAATTTGCAGAAATTAGACTCAAACGGGTCGTAACAGTTACATAGTACGACCTTGCCTTTAAAGTGTTTCTCATAGTGATTAAGTTCTTTTTGAATATCCTCGTACTGCGTGTAAAATTCATCATTCTTAACCTTATCGGCTTTACGCAAATTAGCATTTTTACTCATAATATTAGTTCCTTTCAGCGTTTTCGGGCAATAAAAAGACCCCGAAATCGAGGTCATTTTTCGTGTTTTTCTTTCTCTTATTAGTTAAATAGCACTTCCTTGAAAGGTCTTATAAATGAGCATTAAAAAACCTATCCTTTCGGATAGGTCTTATGCCCCGTACACACGGGGAAAGTGCCTCTGCGTCTAATGTGTGTGCCTTCTTGTCAGAATAACCCCCGTACACACGGGGAAAGTAGTGCTAATACGGCGACATTCGTTGTAGGTCTGGAATAACCCCCGTACACACGGGGAAAGTCCACTTGTAGTTTGGAAAGATGTAACTCAACAGGAATAACCCCCGTACACACGGGGAAAGTAGTCAATAAAATCAAGCCTTTTAGGGATATTACTGACTACTTTTATAAGATTTTTCTAAATAATTACTCGCTTATTTTTGGGCTGTGAGAAGTATTCGTCTAAATGCTTATCGAGTATCTTCTCAACGGCTACTGTACGGGATAAGCCTGTTTCCTCGCAGAATTGGTCGAGTTTATCCGATACGGTCTTATCCATCTTCATACTTATAACTTTTGCGTTCTTCTTAATCTGTGCCATAAGCGTACTCCTTAATACTTATCGGACTTTAAGCCGTTACAATCCTTACAGAGCATTTGTAGGTTATCTTCGGTAGTTTTACCGCCCTTACTCCACGGAACTATATGGTCGCCACGCATATCTTCAATAGGGTACTGTTTCTTACACATAGGACAGATACCGCCTTGCTTATCGTAGGCTCTTTGCTTTTCTGTATCAGAGAACGCACGGAGATTTAACTTGCTGATAGCAACGGGGAGATTATCGTCTTTGAGTAATAGATACTCATAAATACCCTTTGTTTTCTGTATTTCATCGTCTTTATGCAGTCTTTCAACCTCATCACGCATCTGACTACTGTTATAGGACTTCTTGCCATATACATTATACAAATGACACCAATCTACACCCAGCATATCCTTATAGTATTTAGGGAATATCTTTTTAACCCACGCAATAACATCTTGAAAATACTGCCACAATTCATCAGCATCAGGCTCGGAAGAATGAGCACCCATATATTGCTCAATAGCATTATCTCCTTTAATGCCCTGATACTCACAAATGCCTCTTATGGCTTCCTCTAAAAGACCTTGCCTATTTACTTCATACGGGGGCTTGATATATTCCTTACTCAAATTATAAGCCGCACCATTTACTTTGGAAAAATAACGCTTTGCATCGGAAAGCCAAGTGCCTGTATATGAGGCATTTCTTAACTCTTGGTCTGTGAGTTTCTTACCTGCAATATTGACTACTCTAAACCACTCCAACTTTTCTTCTTCCGTACCCTCGCAAACATAGACGGTAAAAGGATAGTTTATAAGTGCCTCATACTTATTGTCGGGGAGTGTGTCCCAGTACATTGAGTTATTCTCAATACCGAATTTATGAGTTAAGAAGTACATAGCCGATAGTGTTCTCTGCTGTCCATCCATAACCTCAAATTTGGCATCGTCAGACGGTACTAACACTCTTTCTTCATTCTCTATCTTGGTAGTAAATGAGCCGTCGGTTAACGCCCAATACATACAGTTGAGAGGGAACGATTTAATGATAGTATTGATTACTGCTTCTTCCTCTTTCTGCTCATAAACGAATTCTCTTTGATATGCGGGTCTAATGGTTAATCTGCCGTCATAGGCATAGACTCCACCTTCTCCGTCATCTTCAAATCCGTTAAATACATCGGCTACTTTTACCTTTACTTCCGTTATTTTCATATATCCTTACTCCTTTCGTTTAATTAGTATTCTGAAATACGGGCAAGTGCCGTTAACCGATAGGTCTTTGTCGTCATCGCCCTTACGGAACTTAATAATCTCGAACTGCGAGGGGTTGTACTTATCCAGAAAAGTGATAGGAACGCCCATCGCACCTTTGTAGTCCACAGGAATATCGACTACTTTTGATACTTCTATTGCATCGTAGTTATCGTAATGCGGGTACTCCTCTGGGCTAAACGCTTTGAATAATATGAGTTCTTCGTGTCTTTTCTTATGGTCTATATTAGTAAACCAAAGCACATTTCTGAAATGAACTAAACCTGTTGATTTGTCATAGTAATTCTTGGTTTCATAATAATCTTTTGCTCTATCAGGCACTTTGAAATAAGAATTGCCACTAACAAACCCATAACCAAGCCACATTTGGTTATTTTTAATAAGGGGGAAAATCTCTTTATATGTAATGGCATTTTGACTACCCACAATAATAAATTTTTTATCATATTCCATAAGTTGTGCCACATACTCTCTAAACAGGCTGAACGGGGGATTTGTAACCACTATATCGGCTTGTTTTAGATATTCAACACACTCATCAGAACGGAAATCGCCATCTCCTTTGAGTTCCTTTACCATCTTTTTTGAACGCAACAGTCGGTCAATGTCCTCATCAGAAACCCCTCTGCCATTAGCCATAGGAACTTTTGATACATCCAAAACATAACCGTGAGCCTTTTCCTCATTAGGCGTACCCTCAATTAAATCAAAGAAGGATAATTGAGTACCCGCAACGGGAGAAGAGTTATATGAGGTACAAATCAACCTCTTTAATTTCAAGTAATTAAAATTACGGAGAAAGAACTTACAGAAGTTACTTTCAAACGGGTCATCCGCATTACAGAGAACGGTTTTACCCGCAAAATAATCTTCATAGTGATTTAACTCATTCTGGATGTCTTCATATCGAGTATAAAACTCATCGTTTTTAGTTTCTTTTGATTTATGTAGATTACTGTTTATATTTCCCATATCCAAAAATCCCTTTCAACTTAATACTTCCATTATAATCCATAAAATCAATAATGGTATATACGA
>CAZPNJ010000244.1:0-3103 GCA_964587765.1 uncultured Prevotella sp. | reverse complement strand
GTTGGTGTTCTTATTAAGGACATTTGTGCTAAGAGGCCACAAACGGTTTGTTGGTTTGTTAGCATTAGGATTGAGATGCTTAAAGCCCCAAGGATTCTCAAATGCACCAAAGCGGATAAGGTCATTTCTGCGCCAGTGCTCATCAAGGAACTCACGTCCACGCTCGTCAAGAACGTCTTGAAGAGTAGGAGTTGTTGATAAGGTAGGAGCATTTACATAAGAACGAATCTCGTTAAACAGGCTTTGTGCTGTCTGACCTTTTGTTGCAGTGCCACCACGAAGAATAGCCTCAGCCTTTTCAAGGACAATGTCTGCATAACGGAAGATAGGCATATCATTGCTCTGGTTACGACCTTGTGTATTGTATTCTTCAATGTTAGGGAAGAACTTAATAGAGCGATAGCCTTGACACCAACCTACAAGAGACTTTCCTGTATTTAAGTCTGCGTCTTCTGTCTTCAAAGTGATATCACGATAGAATGTTACAGGCTCACCCTTATAATTATTGCGAACAGTTGTTGGCATACCAGTCTGTACATCATACTGATAAATGTCAGTTTGTGCCTTTGTTGCGTCGCCTGCAATGCAGTCGTTACGACGGTCGCCTGGCAATGTGAAGAGTTTTGCAAACTCAGGAGTAAGCACCATGTTACCACCAACAGACTTTGTCATAGGTACAGAGTAGAAACCATTGTCGGTATTACCTTGACGCCATGTGCGGAAACGAGCATAAGTAAGTCCTTGTGCAGTTATAGCATCATAAGGCATGGCGTAGATAAAGTCTTTTATCTGTGGACCGTTATTATAGAAGAATTTTGCTTTGTAATCATCTGTCAAATCGAACAGACCTGATTCGATGATTTCATCGCAGGCTTTGATACAATCGTCAAGCTTCTCGTTAGTTGCTGTTGCACTCCATTCCTCACTTGTTACGTCCTTTGTGTAAACGTTCCAGTTGATATAGAGTTTTGCTAACAATGCGGTTGCCATCCAATAGGTTGGTTTGCCGTAAGTTGAAGTGTTTACTTCTGTTGGAAGATCTGAACGAATCTCAAGCAATTCTTTCTCTATCCATTTTGCTACGTCAGTGCGTGGTGAGCGATCAACAGCTTCATCACTTCCCAATGAGTGGTCAATTATAGGTGTGTCGCCCCATTGATCCATCAGAAGGAATGTGTAGAAAGCACGCATTGCACGAGCACGAGCAGCAGCAGATGAAGTGTTTCCGCCGAGTTTCGTGATTACGTCGTTAGCTTCATTGATACCGCCCAAGATTTCTTCATAAACGTCCAACTGTGCGGCACAGGCATCAGGGCTGATGCTGTGTAATGAGAAGTTTGTAACGTCACGTCCATTCAAATAGTCACCGTCAAAACTGATTGCGGTGTATTCATCAGAGTTGCAAGAGTTGCCTTCATCAAAACGGCGACCTAATGCTCCACGGAAAGAGTAATAGCACTTCTGAGAAATAACGTCAACGTCTTTTGACATTTCATTCTCTGGGTACTGTGTGTATTTGCTCTTTATCTCTGGCTCCAAATCGGTGCAGCTTGCAAGAATAAGTGCTGATGCTGCAAGAATAAGATATTTTTTCATATTATAGTTCCCTCCATTAATTAAAATTAGATTTCAGCACCAAGTAGGAAGCTACGTGTGCGAGGATAACGAGTGTTACGCCAATCAATACCAGGGGTCAAGCCGCCGAGGTAAACTTCTGGGTCAATGCCCTTGTAGCTGGTGATTGTAAATACGTTATTGCAGGTAGCATAAACTCGTAGATTCTTAATCCAATTGCCGAAACTACCGAAGTTATAACCTAATGTAAGGTTTGCAAGTTTCAGATAGCTGCCATTCTCAAGGTAACGATCAGATGGAACCTGAGCACGAGTATCTGTTGCTTTCTGGTTTGTTGCAACTTCTTTCAGCACATTTTTACCTGTCTGTATCAGGGTTACTGCATTATAGTAGTCGCGCATTGCGTTGTAAATCTTGTTGCCAAAGTTTCCACGGAAGAACAAGTTCAAAGAGAAGTTCTTATAGTTAAGAGTGTTGTTCCAGCCGAGTGTTACAACTGGAAGGGCGCAACCATGTTTGCGGCGGTCTGTATTGTCAGGAGATGCAGTTACGCCAATGAGGTTGCCGTTAGCATCATAGTCATTAAATACAGACTTACCGTACTCATCGTAACCTGCCCACTCCCATAAATAGAACTGACCTATTGGGTCGCCGACCTGTATGCGCTGAACATTGTCAAATGTGCTGGCACCAGTAACATCAGGGTTACCACCATCAATATAAGGAACAGAGAATTCTGCTTCAGATAGTTTGTTTACCTTGTTCTTGTTGTGAGAGATGTTAAGAGATGTGTTCCAAGTGAAGTCCTTTGTCTGTACAGGCACTGCGTTGATGGTCAACTCTATACCAGTGTTGGTAATATCACCTACGTTAGCATCTAACCAGCCGTAAGAGTAGCGGCTCTTTGAAACTTCGTAGCCATAGATAAGGTCTGAAGTCTTCTTGTAATAGAATTCAAGAGTACCATTCAAACGCCCATGCAAGAAACCAAAGTCAACACCAACGTTAAACATACCTGTGCGTTCCCACTTCAGATTTGGATTGGCGTTGTGACCGTATGCAATCCAGTGGTAGTTAGATGTTGTGCCAGTCTGAGCGTTGGTGTATGGGAACCAGCTTGTGGCAACGTAGTATTCGCGAGCACTGAATGCGTCAAAGCCGAAAGAGTTTCCGCTGACACCATAGCCTGCGCGGAGCTTTAAGTCAGAAAGGACTTTCTGGTCTTTCATGAATGGCTCTTCAATGATACGCCAAGCTGCGCTGACTGATGGGAATGAACCCCAGCGATTGTTCTTACCGAAAGCAGAAGAACCGTCACGACGAAGACTTGCCTGCAATAAGTATCTGCCTAAGTATGAATAGTTAACACGACCATAGAATGATATCATTCTCAATGTAGAGAGATTGCCACCGTCAATAGCGTCAATACCATTCATGTTGTTTGCCATGCTTAGGTTGTTATATGTCAAATCGTCATTGTAGTAGTTGTAGTTCCACAATCCCATACCGTCGCCAGTAGTTGTCTCTT
>CAZPNJ010000243.1:0-3104 GCA_964587765.1 uncultured Prevotella sp. | reverse complement strand
GAATTCAGCGCCGATAATTTCACGGATCTTGGCAGCCTGATCGTCACTCCACTCGTTGACCTTCAACTCGCGGCTAACACCAGCTTTATCCAATATCTTTGCTGAACTACTTCGACCAATACCATAAATGTAGGTCAATGCGATTTCGCCACGCTTATTTTCGGGCAAATCTACTCCAACAATTCTTATTGCCATTTGTTAAAAATGAAATTGATTAAAAAAACTTTGTTTACAAAAAACTTTCGCTACAACTTGATTAGCCCTGACGCATCTTATACTTAGGGTTCTTCTTGTTGATTACGAATAGACGACCCTTACGACGTACGATCTTGCAGTCTGGAGTGCGTCTTTTGATAGATGCTCTTGTCTTCATATCTATTATTTGTTATTTGTATCTGAATACTATTCTGCCCATCGTAAGGTCATAAGGACTCATTTCAACCTTTACCTTATCTCCAGGAAGAATTTTGATGTAATGCATACGCATCTTTCCTGAGATATGAGCGGTAATCTGATAGCCATTCTCTAATTCTACCTTGAACATTGCATTAGACAATGCCTCAAGGATAGTACCGTCTTGTGATATTGCGGATTGTTTTGACATAAACTAATAAAGTTCTCCTTCTATTTGTTCTACTTCTTCAAACGTTGATAAGATTTCAGCCTTTCCACGTCGAATTGCTATTGTATGCTCGAAATGGGCTGCAGGCTTACGGTCGCGGGTTATTACCCCCCACTTATCTGGCAAAAGCCAAATCTGACGATTACCCATTGTTATCATTGGCTCAATGGCTATGCACATGCCCTCTTTCAAAAGCACTCCGTTACCACGTCGTCCATAATTGGGGACTGATGGGTCTTCGTGCATCTCCTTGCCAATTCCATGTCCAGTGAGTTCTCTTACTACTCCGAAGCCTTGGCTTTCACAATGCTCTTGAACAGCATAACTGATATCACCCAAATGGTGACCGGCAATTGCTTGTTCAATTCCTTTATAAAGCGATTCTTTCGTCGTTTTAAGCAATTTCTTGACTTCTTCCGAAACCTCTCCTACACAGAATGTATAGCAACTGTCTCCATTGAAACCATCAAGTAACGTGCCGCAATCAACTGAAATTATATCGCCTTCTTTTAGCACTGTCTTATTGTCAGGAATGCCATGTACTACAACTTCATTAACTGAAGTGCAAATGCTTGCTGGGAACGGTTCTCCGTATGGATTAGGAAAATTCTTAAAGGTTGGCACAGCGCCGTGGTCTCTAATGAATTCTTCCGCTATTTTATCCAACTGGAGGGTTGTTACTCCTGGCTTTATATTGCGAGCTATTTCGGCAAGCGTCGCCCCTACAAGGCGATTAGCTTTACGCATAAGCTCTATCTCATCTTCTGTCTTCAGAAATATCTTCATTGAACAGCTTTAGTATGCCGCAACTCCAGCACCTTGACGTGTACGCCCTGAATTGAGCAGGCCATCATAGTGACGCATTGACAGATATGTTTCAATCTGCTGAAGCGTATCAATAACCACACCCACTAAGATTAGGAGTGACGTACCACCGAAGAACTGAGAGAAAGCATCTTGAACATTCAGCAAGTGAGCGAATGCTGGCATTACTGCAATAAATGCGATGAACAATGAACCAGGCAAAGTAATACGAGACATTACTGTATCAATGTACTCTGCTGTGTCATGTCCTGGCTTTATTCCAGGAATGAAACCATTGTTGCGCTTCATATCTTCTGCCATCTGTACTGGATTAAGAGTAATTGCTGTATAGAAGTAAGTAAATGCTATGATTAGCACTACATATACTGAGTTATACAACAAACTGTGTGTATCCATCAACGAATGTACGATAGATGAAGCATTATCACTTTGATACTGAACGATAGCAAGTGGTATGAACATCAAAGCCTGAGCAAAGATGATAGGCATAACGTTTGCAGCAAACAACTTCAATGGGATGTACTGGCGTGCACCGCCAAATTGCTGGTTACCAACAACACGCTTTGCATACTGTACAGGCACTTTGCGAACAGCCTGAACGAGCAACAATGCTGCACATACTACTGCATACAAGATGAGAAGTTCTACGATGAACATAACCAAGCCACCACCAGATATGGCAGTGAAGCGAGAGGTTACTTCCTGAACAAATGCTTGTGGCAAACGTGCGATGATACCTATCATAATGACAAGTGAAACACCGTTACCAACACCTTTGTCAGTTATACGCTCACCAAGCCAAAGGATAAACATACTGCCTGCGGCGAGAATAATTGTAGCAGGAATCATGAACACTGTCCATGAAATACCCGATGCAAGAGCCTGAGAAGCCTGATACTTCAGGTTAAGAAGGTAACTCGGTGCCTGAAACAGCAATATAAATACTGTCAGCACACGAGTATACCATTGTATCTTCTTTCGGCCACTCTCACCTTCACGCTGCATCTTCTGAAAGTAAGGTACAGCAACGGCAAGCAGCTGCATAACGATGGAAGCAGAGATGTAAGGCATTATACCCAACGCAAAGATTGATGCGTTAGAAAATGCACCACCAGAGAACATGTCAAGAAGTGACATCAAGCCACCCGCAGTTTGCGATTGGAGTTTGCTCAACATTCCAGGATCTATACCTGGAAGTACGACAAAAGAGCCAAAACGATAAATTGCTACAAATAGAAGAGTTATAAGAAGACGCTGACGCAAATCCTCTACTCTCCAACAGTTCTTTAGTGTCTCAATAAAATTTTTCATCTCTAACTTAGATCACAGTTACATTTCCACCTACAGCTTTAATAGCCTCTTCTGCTTTCTTAGAGAAGCCATTAGCCTCTACATCAATCTTAGCTTTCAACTCTCCGGTTGCAAGAATCTTAACCAATTCTTTGCCGTTAGTAATACCGGCATTCTTAAGTTCCTCGATTCCGATCTTTGAAAGATTCTTCTCCTCAGCAATACGCTGAAGTGTAGAAAGGTTTACTGCAAGATACTCCTTACGGTTGATGTTTTTGAAGCCTGACTTTGGAACGCGACGCTGCAATGGCATCTGACCACCCTCAAAGCCAATCTTTCTCTTGTAACCAGAGCGTGCTTTAGCACC
>CAZPNJ010000242.1:0-3105 GCA_964587765.1 uncultured Prevotella sp. | reverse complement strand
CCTCGCCTTGCTCAACTTTGAAATTGATGTCACGGAGTGCCCAAACAAAATTGCTATTACCTTTTTG
Organism: uncultured Prevotella sp.; assembly: GCA_964587765.1. Taxonomy (GTDB): domain Bacteria; phylum Bacteroidota; class Bacteroidia; order Bacteroidales; family Bacteroidaceae; genus Prevotella. The sequence goes on along the minus strand of CAZPNJ010000242.1, from coordinate 3,038 downwards.
TGTACGATCATTCGTTTCGCCGATTTTCAAGTAGGGGTCTTCTTTCCCTCGGATGTTTGCCCACCAACGATTAAGATCTTGGCTTAATGTGCCAGTTCCAATAGTACCAAGGATATACTGTTTTCCAACGTTGTTGAATTCTATAACTGTATTACTCATGTTTATCTTGAATCTTGCTCCAATTATTTTGTTCTATGCTGCAAAGTTATAACTTTTATTTTTAATTTGCATGAGAATTTAATGAAATTTTAGATGACATCCATAAAGTTTCGCTGGACGCGGTTAAAGATGATAATTCCAAGGAATAGGATGATTACCGTGAAGGCTATGCTGTAGCCAAGGTAAAGCCAATTGAACTCGCCTACCCCAGTGAAAGCGTACTTGAAAGTCTCAAGGATGGAGGTTAGGGGATTGGCAACCAAGACCCAAATGTAGTTAGGGTAGGTGTTTTTCATCACGGAGAGGGGATAGATGACGGGAGTCGCATACATCCATAACTGAACTCCGAAAGTGATGAGAAAACGGAGGTCTCTGTACTTTGTGGTCATTGAGGAGATAATCATACCAAAGCCAAGACCAAGACATCCAAGCATTACAACCAATAGTGGAACTAATAAAAGAGTTGCGTTAATATGGAAATCTATACCAGTAGCGAAGTAATATAGGTATGTTACCAAGAACAGTGCAAACTGTATAGCCATCTTAATTAAGTTGGAAATGACAATAGACAATGGAACAACCAGCCTTGGGAAATATACTTTTCCAAATATGGCTTGGTTGGCATTGAATGTATCAGAGCATTTGCTGAGGCAGTCTTGGAAATAGTTCCAACACACTAGACCCGCTAGATAAAACACTGCTTGCGGTATACCATCTGTTGATATTCCTGCTATACCACCGAACACAAACATAAACATTATTGTTGTGAATAATGGTTGTATTACAAACCATAAAGGGCCTAAAATCGTCTGTTTGTAAAAAGTTATGATATCACGTTTGACATACATTGATAGCAAATCGCGATAACGCCAAACTTCTTTAAGATCAAGACTTAGCAAGTTGCTCTTATTTGTTATTATGATATCCCAATTATTTGTCATGTTTATTAATATTTATGCAAACTAATTTCTATTATGCTTGTGAAATTTTTCAAGAAAAAGAGCTGTTCTTCTTCCTGCTTTTTCAATAGAGTTATAATGGTGTCGAAACCATCCAATGTTAAAAATGCAAAAAACAGGCGGGTATGAAAGAATGAAGAAAAAGAACGCAAGAAACCAGCGCCCATCTTTAAATGTTTGTAAAACAAGGCGCCTCCTTAATTGCATTAACATTCGACTTTCTTTATTATTGATCTTAAGTTCGTGCTTTAATCGAAGTGCTCTAATATAGAATCCTAAAAAATAGATATGACTATCGGCATATAAATCCCAGTACGGTTTGTCTATGATATAATTGCCAATAATACTTATACTATATAGATATTTTGACGCATTTTCCTCGGTTTTGTTTGTTGAATTAATAATAGATAGTGGATGGTCGTTTTCGTATATATATGTGATGTCTGGTATAATAATTGCTTTTCTAAATTCTTTATATATTGTATATGTCCATAGGGTATCTTCATAAATAATACCTTCTTTGAATTTGTGCTTTTTAGCAATGTCGGTCTTTATTAATTTGTTCCATGCAGAACAATTGATATTTCTGTAGTTAAATAGATCTTTATTTAGTTGATAGCTATTATTGTATATCTTTTCTGATGCAACGAAAGGATGTTCTTCGTCGTTTATTGTATAATGAGAATTACCGGCAATCATGTCTGCATCCGGGTTGTGGAATAGCTTTTCTACAAGACATGAAATTGAATTAGCTGGCAACCAATCATCAGAGTCTACAAATAAAACATAGTCGCCTTGAGCAGCATCTATTCCTGTATTTCTAGCAGCAGACAAACCTTTATTATATTTGTGCTCTAAGAAACAGAAATCTATATTTCCTTTATATTTGTTAATTATAGAATGAATGATTTCCAAGCTGTTGTCTGGAGAACAATCATTAACTATTATACACTCTAAATTTGCTCCACAATTTTCTTGGTCTATTATGGATTTTATACATCTACTGATGTATTGCTCGACATTGTATACTGGTATGATAACAGAAATACTAAGCATGATTATATTCTAGTTGTTCTAAAATTCTTTTTGAAATTGAAGTAGAAATCATTTTTCAGCCTTCTGAAAGTATTGTGGAGGTTGTTACAATTCAATTCCTCGTTGTAATTATCGATAGGCATAATTAAGGGCACATTATATATTTTTAAATGTTTGAATTCGCAAAATACATTAATTAATCTTTCGCTCATATATCCATAAATTCGACTTTGGATGGGATCCTTAATAGGAGGTACACGACGCTCCACCTCAAATAGTATGTCGAAAAGCCATTCTGAATATGCCTCGAAATGCTTCCAGTGTGTGATGAACATGTTATAGCCTACAGACTTGTTACTGTGATCCATTGTCTTTTCGAATGCTGGCAAATATTGAGGACTCCTTTCTTTTATAATCTGTCGGAGCACTTCCCAGTCTTTAGCAATATGATATTCCCCGTATTGTTGTGTATTGCTGACACGCCAATGACGGGCTACAGGAAGGATGATGTCATATTTCTGTAGGAGTTTTTCTAAATCAGGAAATTGATAGTTCTGTTTGAGGAAATCATCTGTTTTGATAAAGCGCTTGTCAGCTGAGAACTGTGGCCATTTCTTCTGGAAATCGAAGTAGCGGCGATAGTGGTTGAGCCCAACAATATCAACATTCTTGAGATTCTTCCAAGCCCAGTAATGGCAGGTGAGTTCACAGAAGTGGGGATTCTTAATGGAGATGTTATCGCCTTCATCATCAGGTTGATAGCCTTTGATATGTTCATGCAAAGCTGCTCCTGCCTGAACAGGCAGAAAATATGGGTGTTGGGGTAGGGGAACCTCTTTATGGGCGCAAATGAATATCTTGATATTGCTCATAGTTATCCGTGTT
>CAZPNJ010000241.1:1058-3107 GCA_964587765.1 uncultured Prevotella sp. | reverse complement strand
GCGACAACTTCCGCCCCGACATAACCGTATTCATAAACGGACTGCCACTGGCCTTCATTGAAGTTAAGAAGCCCAACAACAACGATGGCATTCTTGCCGAAAGAAACCGCATAAACCGCCGTATGCGCAACCGTCGTTTTCGCCGATTCCTGAACATCACCCAGCTGATGATTTTCTCAAACAATCAGGAATACGACAACGAAAACCGAGTACCCATTCAGGGTGCGTTCTATTGCTGCGCATCAAAGGGCGACGCCTTTTTCAACGTATTTCGCGAGGCTAATGCCAACTATGTGACCGACTATAACTACAGGACAGTGTCAGAAGACGACGAAAACAAGGTGTTGCGCCATCGCAACTGCATACCTATTAAAAACCAGCCCGAATATCACACCAACAAGCAGGTAACCACCCCTACCAACCGCATACTGACGTCAATGCTGTCAAAGGAGCGATTTCTTTACCTGCTGCGCTACGGCATAGCCTACGTTGACAAGAAGGTAGAACTTGAAGACGGCACCACCAGCACCCAACTGCAAAAGCACATTATGCGCTATCAACAGCTGTTTGCCTCGCTTGCCATCAAAGCCAAACTCAACGCTGGCATAAAGAGCGGCATAATCTGGCACACTTAGGGCTCTGGCAAAACGGCGTTGGCATATTACTCTGTAAGAAGTCTTACCGACTTTTACGCCAAGCGAAACACCGCCGCCAAATTCTACTTCATCGTTGACCGCATAGCACTTATGGAACAGGCTGTCGATGAGTTTGCAGCCCGTGGCTTAGTGGTGCGCACAGCCTCAAGTCGCGACGAACTGAAGAACGACTTCCGCAACAACCGTCCTGTGGTCAACAACGAGGGCAAGCCCGAAATAATGGTCGTAAACATTCAAAAGTTTGAAGAAGACCACCACCGCATAGACCTCAACAATGGCTACAACGTAAACCTTCAGCGAGTGTTCTTTATTGACGAGGCCCACCGTGGCTACAACCCCGAAGGCTCTTTCCTTGCCAATCTGCTTGAGGCCGATCACGATGCCGTGAAGATAGCCCTGACAGGCACGCCACTGCTGAAAGAAGAGCGCGAATCGTGGCGAGTGTTTGGCGACTATATCGACACATATTATTACGATAAGTCTATCGCCGACGGCTACACACTGAAACTCATACGCGAGCAGATAGAGACCATCTACCGAGAGCGCCTCAACAACATAATTGACCAACTGTCGGCCAACGTTCAGATAAAGAAGAGCGACTTCGACAAAAACACCATCATCGAAAACGAAACCTATTTGAACGCCCTGCTCGACTATATCATTGACGACTTTCGCCGTTTCCGCATACAACAGGCTGACAACAGCGTTGGCGCAATGATAGTGTGCAAGACCAATCCACAGGCGCGCCGGCTTTACAAGCTGTGGCAAGAGCGCTTTGCCATGCCACAAAGCACACCCGAAAACACTGAAATAAGCTGCCACATGGCTGCCACCACCGTGATACCGATAAGCGCTCGCACGCAGCCACTGCGCGCAGCGCTTATACTGCACAACGAGGGCGACAGTCTTGAACGCAAAGCCTACATTGATGAATACAAGAAACTAAACACGGTTGACGTGCTGATAGTCAACGAAATGCTGCTTACAGGCTTTGACGCACCACGACTGAAGCGCTTGTATCTTGGCCGCAAGATGGACGGTCACGACCTGCTGCAAGCACTCACGCGCGTAAACCGACCATACAAAGACTATAAATACGGCTATGTGGTTGACTTTGTTGACATCAAAGAAAACTTCGACGAAACCAACAATCGCTATCTGCGCGAGCTTAACCGCACCAACGACCCTGGCGAAACGGGCGAAACCACCCCTGTCAGCTACATCATTGAAGACCGTGAGGCAATAATCAGCAAAATGCGCCATATCAAGAGCGTACTCTTCAACTTCGACTGCGAAAACGCCGAAGAGTTTCGCCGCCAAATCGACGACATTGACAACAGAGACACCCTTTACGAACTGCGCAGCACGCTGACCGATGCCAAGGCAATATTAA
>CAZPNJ010000241.1:0-1048 GCA_964587765.1 uncultured Prevotella sp. | reverse complement strand
GGCGACGCTGAGCTTCACGAGTAAGTCAAGAGTCTGTCGTCTGGCAAGATACCAACCCTGCTGACCGAGGTAAACCACCGCATAGAACGCCTAAACCTGATAGACAACACCGAGCACAAGGCCGACGTTTCGGGCATCATCAACGTAGTGCTGTCTGAATTGGTGTTCAGTTTCAAAAAGGGGCAGGAAGAAGAGTTGCGCATAGCCGTCAACGACCTGCGCGAGCGCTGCGAAAGGGTGCAAGCCGAATTTAACGCCAACTTCGACCAAACCGAAGATAAATATGTAAAACTCTCCGAAGAGTTCCAAAGATATTTCAGAGAGCACGGCTATGTGGCCACAACCACTCAAGAGCTTAAAGACAGAATAAAATATATGGACGGCGTCATGCTGAAAATACGTGAGATAAACCGTCGCAACCGTACGCTTAAAGAGAAATATCGTGGCGACGAGCACTTCGTACGCATACACAAGCGCATAGCTGAAGAGAACCAGCGCCGACAGCGCCCTATAATAAGCCAAGAAGAATATGAGATAGCCGAAAAACTGTCAAAGATGAAAGAAAACATCGACAATGCGCTGCTGCTCAACATAAACATTCTGGAAAACGAAGACCACTTCAAGCGCAACACCCTTGCCATGGTCAGCCAAACGCTCAACACCCTTAACGTACACTCTGATTTGGCCGACCGCAAATACATTAACAATCTGATAGCAGGCGAATACCTTGCCCAGTACAACCATAACTACGCACGATAAAACATTCATTTACAAAATGAGCAACATACAAGAAATAACCGACGCAACCATTGCGCTGATAGACTCACTGAAGTCAACCACCGGCGCTTTCGGCCTGTCTAATGGCGGAAGCGAATACAAGATTATAACAGACATGTTTCTGTATAAATTCTTTAACGACAAGTTTGGCTATGAGGCTAAGCGCAACGATGTGTATGGCGCACGCCTGTCAAAGGCTGACAAGTGGGACGCCGAATACGATACATTTACCGACGACGAGGTAGAAGACCTGTTCAGCTATCTCCCAGCT
>CAZPNJ010000240.1:1844-3139 GCA_964587765.1 uncultured Prevotella sp. | reverse complement strand
TAAAGAGATTGACAGTTAAAATTATGGAAGATAATGCGAGAAACAATAGAAATGTATTCATCCGTGGCAATGATTCCCGTGGCGATGAGGTTATTAGTGTGTTATCTGACTTTGGAGGGTTGAATAACTATTGCTTCGACGGGTCCGGAAAGGATCGCGTGTATTTTATCAATCACGTAGGATTCATTGACTACGAAGAAGAACATAGGGAGCTTGCAAAAATTATAATGGATAACTACCGTGAGATTAAGCTGCCTGAGCAGTGGAAGGACGGGGATGTGTTAGTGAACAAAGAATATGAGAACGTTTTTTCAATATTCAAGAATGAGAATAGCGAAATAAAGGCAATTTCTGAAGTCTATCTCTTTGCAGACTTTGATTCAAGGAAAATTGACCGTTTTCAATATATTAACAATAACGATTTCCGCCTTGCTACTTCTCGAGAAGTTAAAAAGTTTTACGAATTTCTACACAAGCAAGGTAAGGACTGGGACGCCGAGAAGAAGCAGCTTGTCGATTGGAAGTGGAAGCCAAAACCAGATGAAGATTATTACTTTATAACTTCTACAGGTAAAATCTTAAAGAGTGAACTATATTCTTGTGGTATTAATACATCCGAAATTTTAGACTTCGGTAACTGCTTCCAAACAAAAGAGGAAGCCGAGGCTATGGCTGAGAAAATCAAGAAACTGTTGAAAGGAGGAGGGGAATGAAAATCGAAAGTTATAAAGCAGCAACCCCTTTAATCCAAAAGATGGAAAAAGTAGATGCTATGGTTAGAGAAGGTGAAGGTACTGGAATGATGTTTAGCGTAACTGTACTAGATCAAGACGGTTACGACACATTTGAGAATATAGTTGTTAGCAAAGACGAAGATTTTATAGGAACTGGTTTATGGAATCTTCTTCGTGATTATCAGAAGTATCTACACGAAAAACTTGAAAAGTTATGACACGAGAAGAACAAATACGCGAAGAGGCGAATCATTACAACGGATTATCTTTTTTGTACGCAGATGGCTTCAAAGAAGGTGCAAAATGGGCAGACAATCATCCAAAATATTCGTGGATAAGCATAAATGAGCAATTGCCACAAGTTGGTACATTAGTCTTGTGGAAAAGTTACAGAGATATGCTTGTCGCATATAGAGATGAACATAACTGTATCAATTACCAAGGTGGCTATTTCGGTACTATTCACAGCTTAGAATTAGACTACTGGATGCCAATACCTGAATTACCGGAAGGAGGTAAAAATGAATATAGTAGAACCAATTCGCAGTTTGAAAGATATTT
>CAZPNJ010000240.1:0-1834 GCA_964587765.1 uncultured Prevotella sp. | reverse complement strand
GACATGGAGAATTACCGCAAGGCTTGCAAGTATTATAATGACTTGGAGTTTACGGTTGATAGCGGAAAATTGTATTGCCTTAAAGCGCATACTTACTGCTATACACAACAGCCTTGCAAATGTTCGCGCATGAAAAGATATGATAGGATCCACGAGAAAGGAGGGGTGAAGAATGAACAATAACACGATAGATGTCATCATTACCATCTTGATGATTTTGTCCATGTGCGTAATGTGGTTCGCTGCAGGGTACTATAAAGGAGAGTCGGATGGCATGAATGAGGAAAGACAAGAAATCTTGAATACTATAGATTCAATTCACAAGCAGAATAATTATATACTCAAAGGAGGCAAAAAAGATGATCAACATCACTAATACTCTTCACCTCATCCTAAAATCGAAGTGGTACGATATGATAGATTCTGGGGTAAAAACAGAGGAGTATCGGCAGATTAAGCCATATTGGGTAAGCCGGTTGCTTGACAGTGAATATGCCCAGCCTATTGCGTTCGACTTCGAAAGCGATGAGGGGTGTTGCTGGGGGAAGCACAACTATGTGTGCTTTCACAAAGGGTATACGCGGAAAATCATGACATTCAAGATAATCAATATTCTTGTAGGACATGGCAATCCGGAATGGGGAGCACCTTGCAATAAAAAAGTTTTGATCATTAAATTTGGAGAACGTATTAAATAAAAAATAGACTATGCCAAAAAGGAATTTTGGAAAGGTACACTTGCCTATAGAGCAGCCTGACTGCTGCCAGGAGTGCCCGTTGATCGGCAAGATCCCGCAGGATTTTGCGGGTCGACCAAAGGGCAGTTATGAAACCTGAATATGGTTGGGTACCATGGACGCTATGTCGCTTAGGCAGTCAAAGATTCGGGCAAGCAGCCGGGACTCGAAACATCCCCTGCACCGCTATTGCGACCGCTTATGGAGTGCTTGGGTCAACTTGCCAAGACAAGAGCTGCCTATCAGCATTCAGAACTTCAACATGTTCAGGGTCCCATATCAGGCAGCAATGCAGCCCATGATCCGTTTTCATACAGTTGGGCGCGGGAAAAGCATCGTGGATTACAGCGCGGAGGAATGTGAAAAAACATTATGACGTGCATGTTAGATGATTTCCAGAAGTATATATACACGTATAGAGAAAATAGTAATCAATTAAACGAGTAAATTATGAAAGTATTGAATATTTTGGATTATTTCTCACGGGATGCCCGTGCCAAGCGCGAGCTACAGTCAGATGTTAAGCGTCTGTCTATGCTTGGCAGGCTTGCAGACAAGTCTGTGAACGTTCGGTATGTCAATAGTGGGATATGGATTACGGTTGAGGGCATCCCGATGCTCCGTGTTACCAGCGAGAGCGACCTGAGCCGTCGCACAATATCTATAGATCAGGTGGACGCGTTCGTCAGGGACATACGGGAAGACTGGATATCGTCACACAAGCATGACCGCATGGACATGCGCGGTTCTGTGGTATCATTTTGATGTGCGCATGAGAAAGACAGGATAAAAATAAGAAGATATGGAACAGGAGAATATTGTCGGAAAGAACAGAGGCGTGTTCAAGCATGGGCATTCGCCATGGAACAAAGGCATGGTAGGAAACCATTTGGGCAACAGGACAGCCGTGAAAGGCGTTCAGGGATTCCCCTGCAAGCCTGTGCTGGTGATAGGGCAAGACGGGAAGGTGGTCAAACGTCTTGCATCCGTGAAGGCGGCACGTGAGTTCCTAAGGGTTAAAAGCAACAGGAGCATCACGCATGCATGCCGTGGCGAGCATCTATGTAGGGGTTACAAGCTGTTGTATGAAGAGGATT
>CAZPNJ010000239.1:1961-3206 GCA_964587765.1 uncultured Prevotella sp. | reverse complement strand
AGGACGAGAGATTTTCATTCTCTAAAGAGCAGTTCGACTCTGCTAGGGACTACAAACGTAAAAATAAAAAAATAGAAAGATGGCAAATCACAAATCATCACTAAAGCGTATCCGTCAGGATAAGGTGAAGGCTCTGCATAACAAATACTATGCAAAGACTATGCGCAACGCTGTCCGCAAGTTGCGTGCAACAAAGGACAAGGATGAGGCTACTAAGCTATATCCTACAGTTCAGAAGATGCTGGACAAGTTGGCTAAGACCAACATTATTCACATGAACAAGGCTGCAAACTTGAAATCAAGTTTGTGCGCACATATAGCTAAATTGGCTTAACTCCGGCCAAGTCTATAGCTTTTAAGGTTTACTGAGGTCGTTACTCTTAAAGAGTTGCGACCTCTTTTTTTGTTTTTACGTTTTTATATCGTATCTTATTGTTTTATGTATCTCGTTGTATTTAAGCCATATTGGCGGCTTATGTGATCGTTTTGCCAGTGGTTGCAGCCATATTGTCTGAAAAAGCTGTGTTGGCACGTAGCTTGCTATAATATGGGTGAACCCGGACGTGAAACTTAGCGATAGCAAAGTGGAAGTCGGGCAAAACGAATTATAAACTTAAAATAAAATAGGAGGTATATATTATGTTACCAATTTTGCACAGAGGCACATGGTTGCCAGACGTATTTGACGATTTCTTTAACACAGACTTCATGCCACGCGCAAACGCTACGGCACCAGCCATAAACGTTATTGAACACGAAAAGGACTACACCGTAGAACTTGCCGCTCCAGGACACAAGAAAGAGAACTTTCAGGTTAACATTGACGATGAGGGCAACCTTCACATAAGGTTGACACAGCGTCAGGAACAGAAAGAGGAAGACCAAAAGGCTCACTATCTGCGCCGAGAGTTCAACTATGGCGAGTATGAGCAGTCGCTCGTTTTGCCAGACGATGTAAACAAGGACGCAATTTCGGCAAAGGTCAACGATGGCGTACTGACAGTAGTCTTGCCAAAGGTGGAGTTACAGCAAGCAAAACTTTCTCGCTCTATCTCAATAGACTAATCGCAAGCGAAATAGCCCAAAGATTGAAATAAGATAAAGTTACACATTGATTAAAAATGAAAAGAGGTGAGTTGCAATGGCAGCTCACCTCTTTCTTTGTTTTATCCTAATAAATATGTCGTATGAATGGCGTTATATCTTGACATAATATGTTATGAAGAATGTGTCTGTGTGCGCATA
>CAZPNJ010000239.1:0-1951 GCA_964587765.1 uncultured Prevotella sp. | reverse complement strand
GTTGCAAAAATTTGGAAGTAAAGAATATTATTTCATATATTTGCAAAGTAAGAACATATCAATTAAGTGTATGCAACACCGAGCTGACATATATAATATGATATGCGTCAAACATAATAACAGTTTGACTGTTTCGCTCGGTGCGCTTACAATTACCCCCCCCTAGACAATGTATTGAAATTCAAGACGTTATGTGCCGTGGTGCGCCTTTGCGTGCCATGCAAATGCGTATTGAACATATCGAAGTAGAAAATTAATATATTCACACTTAAAAAAATTACGATTATGAAACTTAATTTATTAGCTAAGATTGGGCTTATATCCATGACAATGATTGCAGCCCTCTGTATTACCTCTTGTGGTGATGATGACGATGAAGATACTCCGGGTAAGGGCAATGTACCTGCTAACGGAAGTGTGTTGCCAAGTTCATTGGTAAGTACAACGTTAAACTCTGCCAAAACAAATGAACTGACACTCTCTATGACTATCAATATGAAGAATTTTGAAAGCAATGGACTTGGTGAGCCAGACAAGTATGGCGTTTGTTGGTCAGAGTCAAAAAATCCTACTTATCCAAGGAATTATTATGAAGTAATACGTGAGGAGAATATGCGGAACGTTTCGCAGCATAATGGGGTTGGGGCGTTTACTTATACTGTTGTGCCCAATCAACAGCTCAGTACCCAGCAAACATATTATATGCGTGCGTTCATAGTATATGGCTCTACCGTATATTATGGAGAAACGCTTACGTTCACTCCTACGGAAGGTGGAAGTGGTGGCGAGGTAAATCCTCAGAATCCCGACACGCCCAACAATCCTGGAACTGGAAACTTGTCGCAGATGGTAAGTTTCAAAGGCGATTTCACAAAAGTATCACGTGCTGCTAATTCGCTGACGCTTTCCGTTGACGTAAGCATTGCTTCTGGCGCAAACCTCACGGGCGCAAAGTGCGGCTATGTATATATGCGAGGTAAAGACCATGACCCAAGAAACGGTAATGCAACCGTTGTTTATATGAACGATTGTGTTGGCACATCTGCAATCGCTGGAACAATTACTGGTCTCAGTCCCAAAACATGGTATTGCATAGCTCCGTTCTATGAGCTAAACGGCGAAAGAATATATGGATCTTGGCATGAAGAAGACACTAAGGGCGAGGGCACTGGATCAGGTGACCCAAAGACTGCCATTACTTTAGCGAACAAGTCCGTTACGTCTAATTCTGCCGTTATTACGGTTAGCGTTAAGGTTGACGGCCTTGAGGAGCCAGACGATGGTGGTTTCTGCTATTCAACCTCTCAGAATCCAACTATTCAAGACAATGCCATGAGCGTAATGTCTTACTTCGCAGGTAAAGAGTCGGTTAACGGAGGCTACACCGAAGATATAACCATTACGGGCCTTGCTTCAAAAACCACATATTACGGACGTGCTTACCTAAAGTATGGTGAAACGGTTTATTATTCAAACTCTACCGTAACGTTCACCACTAAATAGACTTAAGTCCATAATAAACTCTATATAATGATAGAAGCGCATAAAGCCTCGGCTTTTATGCGCTTCTATTTTCTGAGTTATATACTAATCGCTTGAGGCAAAACTTGGCTGGCGTATTGAAAAAAGAAATACTTTCTATGTGCGTTGAACTGTTAATTCTTGAAGTTGTTTTGCATAATTATGCGGCCGAACTGTTAATTTTGGAATAAATATACGCTGCGAGAAGGCCAATGAAATGAACCAACCACTTGTTTGCTCGCAAAATCGCCATTCTCGTGAAGAAAAGTATAACAAATTGATATTTAGATGGTTAAGCGCTTATTTTGACAAGTATTGGGTAAGTTAGAGACCGAAAACAGGCTATTAACTTATATTAACCCCGATACTTAGAGTCAGAAACCGTGGAAGTTACAGTTGGAAAACACGGTTAATAAATCTAAAGTCCACT
>CAZPNJ010000238.1:0-3209 GCA_964587765.1 uncultured Prevotella sp. | reverse complement strand
CCCCACGTCAGTGCGAGGCACAAACTAAGTACCAGAGCGGCGAGAGTTCGCCCCCCTGTTGCGGTCGCAAGAAAGCGCAAGTTCCTGCAGCGGCACGTAAAGCGTGTGTGAGTGATTGACACTTTCATTTATTCCTATGTGCGAACATTGTCTGCGTTCAGTATTCGCCGTTTCGTAATTTCGTTATTATCTTGGTTTTACGTGGGCGTCCCTAACGAGCGCCGAATATCCTAAAAAAGACTAAGTCCTTGTCAGTACTTAGTAAATCTTGCGGTTTCTTGCGTCTTTTTGCGAAATCTTGCGGTCGCCTCTTGCGCGAACCTTATTATTATATAAGGCGTGACGTGCGCTTTCGTGGACGAAAAAACTTAAAATATCTAAAAAAGTTAAGAAATAGCTTGCGTTTATCGTAATACTTGCATATATTTGACCCGCTAAAACTTAATAAAAAGATACTAAGTACTGACAAGGACTTACCACATTTTCCAGTGATTTTAACGCTTTGGTTTTGACGCTGAAAGCGTCATGGATGCACGCCGTCCTTACTAAGACGCTTTGTCGTTCTACCTAACACGGTTTATCAGATTACCTGAGACGGTTTATCAGATTACCTAACACGGTTTATCAGATTACCTGAGACGGTTTGTCGGATTAGGTAATACGATTTGCCAGATTACCTAAGCCAATTTTCGCATTTAAGCAAAGGCGCTCGTGAGGTCTGCGCTTTCTACAAGAAAAAGTAACAAAGCAAAATGGGCATAAACAAAAAAAGGCCGCTCTATGAGCAGCCTTTTCTTAATATGGTTTAGTTGAGATTATTTCTTGCTTGCGCTCTCACCCTTTTTCGCTGGGCGATATGCCTTGTTCAGACCTGCTATTACCTCTTTGGTTATGTCGCAACTCTTGTCAGCGTACAGAATGTTGTCGCCAGCCTTGCTAAGGATAAGCGTGAATTTCTTGTCCTTGTTGTAAACGGCGAGATAGTGCTGAATGCTGTCGCGAAGAGCGGCATTGTACTTTTCGGTTTCAGCTTGGAACTCACCGCTAAGACGCTGATTGAGAGCCTGGAGGTCAGCGTTCTGCTTTTGCAGTCCGGCCTGAATGCCTTCAGCCTGCTGCTGAGTGTATTTGTTTTGCTGCAGATTCTGCTGGAAGTTGTTAGCGGCAGCCTGCAACTGCTGCTGCTTGTTAGCGAGTGTGCGTTGTATGTTCTCGCCCTTCTTCTGAAGTATAGCTGAATATTCTTTGCAATACTGATATTGCGTCATGATGCTATCAACTTCAATGTAAGCAATCTTTGTGTCGGTGGCAACCTTAGCTGTTTCAGCCTTTGAGTCGTTCTGTGGCTGCTGCTTGTTGCACGATGTGAAAGTGAGCGACGACATTGCCATTACGGCGATAGCTCCTAATACTGTCTTCTTCATATTTTATATTTTATTTGTTTTTATGTTCTGTTTTGTTACATACTGCCTTTATTGCTGCGTATGTCGGCATCCTGTTCTATATAACATTTGATGCCCCGTTTGCGCATTTCCTTACTGTCGCCAACGTCCTCTGACGAGAACTTATGGTCGTGGCGGAAGATTATGCCCACACATAGCAAAATCAGACTAAATGATAAGATTAACAATACTGCAAGTAATGTTTTTGCCATTTTTCCTTATTTTTTCGTACTTTTGTAATCTCAAACGTTAGTAACGCGAGTTATTCTGACGGGCAAAGTTACAGTAATTAAGCCGAACGACAAACGAAAATCAATAAAAAAAACAATAATATGAATCAAACAGACTTAAAACCAGCATGCGTTTTCGAGCAATTCGCAGAGATTAACAAAGTGCCACGCCCTTCAAAGCGTGAGGAGAAAATGATTGAATACTTGCGCTCATGGGGCAAAAAGCACGGAATAGACACCCAAGTGGACGAGACGGGCAACGTAATCATGCGCAAAGGTGCTACAAAAGGCATGGAGAACCGCAAGACCATTATTCTGCAAAGCCACATGGACATGGTTTGCGACAAACTGGTTGACGTGGAATTTAACTTTGACACTGACCCCATTGAGACATATATTGACGGCGAATGGCTTACGGCTAAAGGCACCACGCTGGGCGCCGACGACGGCATAGGCTGCGCCATTGAGCTGGCTATACTCGCAAGCGATGACATAGAGCACGGACCTATAGAATGTGTGTTCACCCGTGATGAGGAGACTGGTTTGACTGGCGCTGAGGGCATGAAGGCAGGCTTCATGACGGGCGACATGCTTATTAACCTTGACTCGGAAGACGAGGGACAGATATTCGTGTCTTGCGCTGGTGGCGTAAACACAGCAGCTAAGTTCACCTTTAAGAAAGAGGCTGCCGCAGCAAGCGACTTCTTCTTCCAAGGTTCGCTGAAAGGACTTAACGGCGGACACTCTGGCGACGACATCAACAAGAAGCGCGCTAACGCCATAAAGGTGCTATGCAGATTCCTGTACATGGCTAACGAGAAGTATGGCGTACGCCTGGCAAGTTTCAACTCTGGCAAGATGCACAACGCCATACCAAGAGACGGAAAGATGGTATTCGCCGTTGACGCAAAATACAAAGACAACGTTAAGGCGGACTGGAACGTATTCGTCAGCGATGTTGAGGAAGAGTTCCACGTAACGGACAACAGCATGGAATTCGCATTGGGCAGCGCTGACGCTGAGATGGTTCTTCCAAAGACGGTTTCTGACAACTTCATACGCAGCGTGCAGGCCGTTGACAACGGAGTGTTCGCAATGTGTCAAGACGAGGCGTTGGCATGGATGGTAGAGACATCAAGCAATATAGCAAGCATTGAAACAACCGACACCGAGATAAACATCGTTAGCTCACAGCGCTCTAACGTAATGAGCAACTTGAAAAACATGAGTAACTCCGTTAAGGCTTGCTTCCAATTGGCTGGCGCTGAGGTTGTGCAGAGCGACGGCTATCCTGCTTGGAAGATGAACCCAGACAGCAAACTCACTAAGCTGGCGGTTGACTCATATCGCAAACTGTTTGGTAAAGAGCCAAAGGTGTTGGGCATTCACGCTGGCTTGGAGTGCGGACTGTTCTCTGAGCGTTATCCTAACCTGGACATGGTTTCATTTGGTCCTACGCTGCGCAACGTACACACACCTGACGAGAAGCTATACATCCCTACCGTTCAGATGGTATGGGATCACTTGCTCGACATTC
>CAZPNJ010000237.1:0-3220 GCA_964587765.1 uncultured Prevotella sp. | reverse complement strand
AGCAATGCTCTATCTCTACAACGAGAACAAGGCTCTGCGGAAACTGCTCGCTGGCAAAGACAATGCTGTGCTGCCTGTTGTCAAGGCGCAGAGCGTGGAGTGCGATGACATCCTGACGCTGGGTGCCCCCAACGTGCTTTACAGCAGCGTGGCGGGTGCACCGAGTGCTGCCAACGTTCCCGATAACTGGGACGAGGAGATTATGGGAGGATGGGATGGATGCACTCGCAAGATTGGTCAGCAGTATGTTGACAAGACAAGCAAGAAGGTCTATTACGCTGTTGCGGTGACTGGAAGCACAAGCGACTGGGTAGCATTAAATTAAGAATGAAGAGTTAAGAATTAAGAATTATTGACATGAAACAGATTGAGCAATACAATGACGCTGCCGGCTACAATTCCGCTGGCAAGCCTACCGCCGAGAGCCGTGTGGCTAACATCAAGGAGGGTAATATCTCCAAGTTTGACGGCGTGAATGTTCCGACCACCGATACACCTGTGTTTGGTGATGCCGTGTATCTGGACGAGAACGGCAACAAGGTGGCCATCCGCAAGGACGTGTATAACCGCAGCCTTGTGCCTGCATCGTGGACATACAAGGGCGTGTTCCTGGGCTACTATAAGGATGGTCGCTGGCGTACATTCTTAGGAAACTACGCGAGCCTGCCTTCGCTGAAATACTGCGACATGGTTCAGTACCAACTCAACGCTCCTACTCTCGACGGCGAGGAGCATACTGCGAGCATCGGACTGTGGCTGAGTAACAACAGTTACGCATCTGCCACGACTATTAGTTTCACCTACACCGCCACCACACTTTCACAAGTGGTTACCGCCCTCAACGCTGCCATCGACGCAAAGAAAACGGAGGTGAGCTTCAATCAGGACGTGTGGGCGTACCTTGCTGATGACGACAACAACAATGTTAACACAGATGCGGATGCTACGAAGATTATTGTGCAGATTGACACATGGAACGACTATCGCCAATATCAGGTGCAAGGCGGCACGCTCATTATCTGGCGCAACATGCCCGCCAGCGACAACTACCGCAAAGTGAACGGAAAGAGTACCAACAGTCGTGGACTGATGAACTTCGAGGGTGGTGCTTCTTACTGGAGCACAAACGGACGTACACCTGATGCTAATGTGGCAGTACATAGCGAGGCAGGTAACGCCAACCCAATGTCTTTGTCTGCTTTCCAATCCTCGCAGTACGCAGCCGAGATACGCGCTTACTACAAAACCTACGATGCTTACCTGCGCGGCGAGTTCGGTATCCAGACGCTGATGAAGGTAGGCGCATTTGCGCTGCCCGACGGCGAAGCGCTGACCGCCAAGTATGGCCCGATGATGGCTCCCACGAAGAGCGGCGGCACGAAGGCCATGTTTCCAGCACTAAACTGGGGTTATCTGCAAGGCGGTCACTTGTGGGATGTCACGGAAGGTGTGCTGATGATGGAGGATAGCAACCTCGCGGTTATCAACGCCACGCAGACCAAGGCAGGCAAGGTAACGCTGGCTAATAGCTCGGGCCGGTGGTTTGCTGAGAGGTACAACGTCCATACCGCCTGGCATTTCATCGGCAGCAGCCGTACCCTCTACGGCAATGGCGTGCACAACACGCATCAGGTTGGGGCCATCGCGCTTTTATAAAAATTAAACTTAAAAGGTCTCTGTGCGTGTCGTAAGACCGCACAGAGCCGTAAATAAAAATATGAATTACAATAAATTCCACGACTACGGTGAGTATTTAGAATATTGCGCCGAAGAAGCGGCATATAGGGCAGAAAGGGAATATGAGCAACAAAGCCAAGAACTCGAAGGAGAGCATATTGTGTGATGCGAAGGAACTGATGAAACTCTACGACCGAGTGACGTGGCATCTGCCGAAGGCACGACGCGAGCACAGCGCGGTGCGAAGGTTTGAGGATGCGGGCTATGCCATCATCCACTACTGCACTATCGCTATGGAGTTAAAGGGCGAGAATATGTGGAGCATCTTATCGGGTCGTTTGGCGAAATGTTGGCAGCCTTCGACATCCTCATGGACATGAAGGATATGACACAAAAGAAAAGCAATCCTGACAGTAAGGGAGAGATGTACCTGTTCTCTGACTCTGCGAAGCTCGCCATTGCCCGTTTATTAGAACGTATAGAGACAGGCGCAAAGAAATGGCGCAACTCTATCAGATAATCAAACTCTATTGCGTCAGGACGCAGGAAGCGGTCGGGCGGCGACGCCAAGAAGTCCGCGTCAGAACAGAAATAGTAAAAGGGAGCACGGGTGTCATTCACACCATCTTCAAATGTTGCTCGGATGCTCGAACCGGTGGTTTGCTGAGAGGTACAACGTCAATAACGCCTGGAATTTCAACGGCAACAACCGTAACCTCAACAACAATAACGTGAACAACACGACTCAGGTTGGGGCCATCGCGAATTTATTAGAAAAAGTTATATGATTATCCGCTATCGTACCACCAATATTTCGGCATAGCCTCTTGGCAGTTTGCGGGAAAGTTAGTATCTTTGCATCGTCATTTATAAAATAGTAGATTATGACTAAACAACAGGAGAAGATGGCGGTGCTCGCACTTGATTTTATTGCCCAGAATAATAATGCTGTTAGCAAGAATGACTTACTGAAAGATATGCGGTTAAAGAACGGTGATGACAATCTTGCAAGGGCAAACCGCAGCATCGTGTACGACAAACTTACACAGGAGCTGGCACTCGTCCGTTTGACAGGACAGTCACTAATCAGTCTGACAGAGAACGGCGAGGTGGCACAGCGTATGGGATTTCCAAAATACATGAAACGACTGCACGGCCAAGAACGCCTTGAAGTCAAGATAAAGCGTCTGGACTTCTGGATAAAACTCATAGACCTCTTAGACAAAAGTAAGATACTCATCATTGTAGTCCTGGTGTTGTTGTATATATTCACGTCACTTTGTGTTGCTTTGTTTTATCGGTTTTCGCCCACTCTAAGCGGCACAATTCTACTTATATTAGGAGTGGCACTTGGAGCAATCCTAACACAAATCCTGTCAATGCGCCAAAGAAAGCGGCAGCAGTAAGTTTGAGTAATACGATGGTTTGTCGTTCGTTCATATTCCTTGTATGTTTGGTTTTACAAGTGCAAATATACGGCAAATCCTGCGAAACATACGGACAACAAAAAGCCAGCCCGGAGGCTGGCAGTTGCATTTATAAA
>CAZPNJ010000236.1:2766-3239 GCA_964587765.1 uncultured Prevotella sp. | reverse complement strand
CACCACTGTTTGTTGAATGCTCCTTTATGTAATCGGAATATTTGGTCGTGATTGGTACAATTGTTTGCTTTTGACGCACATACTCAAACTCGTCATCGTCATCGAAGAGCGTCTGGCTCACGTATAGATTTCTGGAATGATAGTTATTATTGTCTGAATATAGCTCAAAGCTACAGATAGCTGCACCTGTGGTACAGTTGCGGGTTTGATCGTCAATGACGGTCCAGTCATCAGAAGCCGCCCGCGTTATCGGGCCAAAGTTTGGGTCAACAACACAAGTCATCGTTACGATGCGTTCTTGATAAGGCAGGCCAGCAGTAGGGTCCGTAAAGGCTTTCACGACATTGAAGTCACCGTCATAAATTGTAAACTTTCCACTGGCAGAATTATTTACGTCAACAAGGAAAGCCTCACCCCCTTTAGTCATTGAAGCTGGAATGAAGTACAATTCTCCATCGAGACTTAGAACAGGT
>CAZPNJ010000236.1:1736-2756 GCA_964587765.1 uncultured Prevotella sp. | reverse complement strand
TTGGGCATAGCTGTATCCAAAGTAAGCCGCAATTGCCATTAATGATGTCAATCTTCTCATTGTATTCATAATTTGTTATTTTGATAAAACATATTGAACGCAAAAAGACGCAGACTTTCGCCATACGTCTCACGGCTCACCACAAGCCACATCTATGTACGGGAGAAATCTGCGCCCTATGGGTGCAGCTCCAATAATAGATGTTTGCTCTATTCCTCGTGGTGGTGATTGTGAGACTATTGAGCTATATGTCTTTGTGTAACTCTTGCGAGTCCACGGTTGCAAAATTAGGCAAAAAATCGCAATAACACGAAATAGAGTCCATATTAATAAGATGTATGTAACACAACATTTTCTCTCCCATCACATGGTTTACGAAAAAGCGGGGAAGATTTTGCCGCAGGAGAGAAATGGGCTGGCGTTATAAAACGTTTATAATAAGGCGAGTAAACGGATAAGCACGCCTTACCGCATTGGTTTGGTCAGTTGAAACGAGAAATTCTCTCAGCTGAGAGAATTATTTCTGTCAGCTGGGGGAAATTTTTCTCTCAACTGGGGGAATTATTTCTCTCAACTGAGAGAGTTTTAACTGTCAGCTGAGAAATTACATAAAACGAGGCTGAGAGAGTTGGAGGAAATAGGCGTGAGGAAATGAGAGTTAAGGCGTGAAAAGGAATTGTTCTCAGCCACGAAAAGCATCGCGATGGGCTTACGAATTATAAGTTTGTGGTATGTTTTTGCTACGATTTCACGAAAAACAAGAAAAAAAGCGCTGAAATATTTTGCGGTAAAAAACATGTTGCGTATATTTGCACCCGTAATTAAACAATAAAACAATAGCAGCAATGAATATGTATACATCTACATCATGGTGGTGGCGTTACTCAAGATTAAAATCGTGAGCGCAGTTGCCGTATGTAGATAAACGTAAATACATAGAATAGAAACATGGAGCCTGTCGTTCACGCGACAGGCTCTTTTTTTGTCACAAAGCATAATCAATAAATCATCAAGATCAAA
>CAZPNJ010000236.1:0-1726 GCA_964587765.1 uncultured Prevotella sp. | reverse complement strand
CTGCTCTCACATGAGGAGCTGACGCGCGAGGAGACTAAGAACATTCTTATCAGCATCACGCGCGAGGAACTAAACACCGAAGAAATCACCGCCCTGCTCACGGCTCTGCAAATGCGCGGCATCACGGTTGACGAGCTTATGGGATTTCGCGACGGCATTCTCGAAACGGGAGTCAAAGCCCTGCTACACACGGACCGCTACATTGACGTGGTGGGCACGGGAGGCGACCGCAAAAACACGTTCAACATCTCCACGACGTCGTGCTTCGTGATAGCCGGTGCGGGCTATAAGGTGGCTAAACATGGCAACTACGCCGCCACGAGCGTAAGCGGAGCTTCAAACGTCATAGCTCAGCACGGGGTGAAATTCACGGCAGACATAGACAAACTCAATCGCTCTATGGACGAATGTGGCATAGTGTATCTTCACGCCCAGCTGTTCGCCAAAGCCATGAAGTTCGTAGGTCCTATAAGAAAAGCCCTGCCCTTCCCCACTTTCTTTAATCTGCTCGGCCCTATCATCAACCCATCGCAACCAAAATGTCAGTTGCTGGGCGTGGCTAATCTAAATCAGATGCGCTTATATAATAATGTGTATCAGAAAATGGGCATCGACTACGCCATAGTAAACTCCATTGACGGCTATGACGAGATTTCGCTTACGGGAGATTTCAAAGTCACCACCAACTCATACGAAAAGATATTCTCGCCTAAGTCGTTGGGCTTTGACCTTGCCAAGCCCGAGGAACTCGTGGCTGGCGCTACCGAGGAAGAGGCGGCTCAAATCTTTGACAACGTGCTAATGGACAAAGCCATGCCAGCGCAGAAAAACATCGTGTTGGCTAACGCCGCCTTTGGCATTCAGGTTATGGAGCAAGGCAAAAAAAGCATTGAAGAGTGCATAGACATAGCTCGCGAAAGCATAGAGTCTGGCAAGGCTCTCGCAACTTTCAAGAAATTCGTGGCTATAAACGCGTAGAAAAAGGTTATATTTGCAAACAATATGGACATTTTAGAAGAAACAATAGCCCATAAGCGCATAGAGGTTGAACAGTTTAAGCAAGCAAAGCCCGAACGAACCATTTACCGTGAGGTGGAACATCTCTTAGACACCACCCCCTCTGCGCCATCGATGAAAGCCGCCGTGATGGCTTCAGATACTGGCATCATTGCGGAGTTCAAGCGCAAATCGCCATCGAAAGGTTGGATTGCCCAAGAGGCAAACGCCAATGTTGTGCCACTAAGCTACCAAACCAATGGTGCTACTGCCATAAGCATACTTACAGATAAGGAATACTTTGGCGGCGCAGATGAGTTTGTTACGCAAGCAAAGGCAAGCGGCGTGGAATTGCCCATTCTCTATAAGAACTTCATTATAGATGAGTATCAACTCTTTCAGGCAAAAGTCTGCGGAGTTTCGGGCGTGTTGCTGATTAGTTCTGCACTAAAGTATGAAGAGTGTAAGGCGTTACTTCGCACAGCCCACGAGCTACAACTTGAGGTGTTGCTTGAAATGCACTCAGAGCACGACCTCGACTACTGTGACATAGAGCCCGACATGTATGGCATAAACAACCGCAACCTCGGCACATTCACAACTGACGTGAACAACAGTCTGAGGTTAACCAATCGCCTGCCTTCCGATGTTTGCAAAGTAAGTGAGAGCGGTATTCACGACAAGCAAACCATTATGAAATTGCGATTAGCCGGATTTAACGGCTTCTTAA
>CAZPNJ010000235.1:2844-3258 GCA_964587765.1 uncultured Prevotella sp. | reverse complement strand
CGTCCTGGACATACCATCAACAACAAGTTTGCCCGTCAGATGCGCAAGGAAATTCGCAAGCACGAAATTCAGGCTCCAATATACGACCCTAACTCAGAGCCTATAATGGACAACATTCGTATTCGTGAGTTGCTGCCCCACCGCTATCCAATGCAGCTTGTTGACAAAATCATAGCAGTTGGTCCTACCAGCATCGTTGGTGTAAAAAACATCACTGCCAACGAGCCTTTCTTCGTGGGGCACTTCCCTACCGAGCCAGTTATGCCAGGCGTTCTTCAGATTGAAGCAATGGCACAGTGCGGCGGACTGCTTATCCTTAGTCAGGTTGAGGAACCTGAACGCTGGTCAACATACTTCCTGAAGATTGATGACGTTAAGTTCCGCCAGAAAGTTGTTCCGGGCGACACATTGCTG
>CAZPNJ010000235.1:0-2834 GCA_964587765.1 uncultured Prevotella sp. | reverse complement strand
CTTGGTCCGCTAAAGCATGGCATCAGTTCAATGAAGGGCTATATGTTCGTTGGCGACCACGTTGTTTCAGAGGCAACTTTCACCGCCCAGATAGTAAAGAACAAGTAAGATTATATTTCTTAATATCTAAAGATTATAATAATATGAACCAGATAAGTGAAATGGCTTTCGTACACCCAGAGGCAAAGTTGGGTGACGGCAACATTATAGGTCCTTTCTGCTACATTGACAAGAACACCGTTATAGGCAACAACAATGTATTGCAGAACAGTGTAACCATCAACTATGGTGCTCGTATTGGCGATGGCAACGAGTTTTTCCCAGGCGCAAGCATCTCTACCAAGCCACAAGACCTGAAGTTCAAGGGTGAAGATACAATTTGTGAAGTTGGCAACAACAACAGTATTCGTGAGAATGTTACCATAAGCCGTGGCACTGCCTCTAAGGGCACTACCAAGGTTGGCAACAACAACTTGCTTATGGAGAATATGCACGTTGCCCACGACTGTGTGCTCGGTTCAAACCTTATCATTGGCAACTCAACAAAGTTTGCTGGTGAGGTTGAAGTTGACGACAACGCAATTGTCAGCGCCACCGTTCTTTGCCACCAGTTCTGCCGCATAGGCAGTTACGTTATGATTCAAGGCGGCTGTCGTTTCAGTCAAGACATACCTCCTTACATCATTGCAGGTAAAGAGCCTACACGCTATTGTGGCGTAAACCTCGTTGGACTGCGCCGCCACAGCTTCAGCAACGAACTAATTGACCTCATTCACAATGCTTACCGTTTGCTCTATAGCAAAGGTATATTAAAAGAAGGCATTGAGGAAATAAAGAAGAATCTGCAGATAACACCAGAGATTCAGTATATCATTGATTTCGTTAGCTCTTCAAAGCGCGGAATTATCAGATAAGCACTGACTGCATCAGATATAGTGAAGACACTGTTTGTTATAATAGGTCCAACGGGTGTAGGCAAGACCGACATCAGTCTTGACATAGCTCAGACACTTAACATTCCTGTTATAAACGCAGATTCACGTCAGATATTTGCAGAATTACCCATTGGCACTGCTGCCCCCACTCGGGAGCAGCAGTTGCTCGTTAAGCACTATTTTGTCGGCACTCATCACCTCAATGATTACTACAGCGCATCTATGTATGAGCAAGACGTGATGAATCTTTTAAGCAAACTGTTTCAAACCTCAGACTATGCCCTGCTCTCTGGCGGCAGCATGATGTATATTGATGCGGTTTGCAAAGGACTTGACGACATACCAACCGTTCGCGACGATGTTCGTGAGTTATACAAACAGCGCCTTGCCAACGATGGACTTCCGGCTCTGCTTGAAGAGTTAAAGCAAGTTGACCCTGAGCATTATTCTATTGTTGACAAGAACAATCCTCGCCGTGTGGTTCATGCGCTTGAGATATGCTACCAGTCGGGCAAAACGTTTACATCTTTTCGTATGGGCAAGGTCAAGCAGCGCCCATTCCGTATAGTACGCATAGGGCTAAACCGTCCACGCGAGGAAATGTATGAGCGCATAAATGCCAGAGTATTGCAAATGGTAAATGACGGTCTTGTTGACGAGGCTCGCCAAGTTTACCCACTACGCCACCTAAACAGTCTCAACACCGTAGGCTATAAAGAGATGTTTTCTTATTTCGACGGAAACATCGATTTGCCAGAAGCTATTCGCCAGATACAATCTAATACCCGCCGTTATATGCGAAAACAAATAACGTGGTTTAAGAAAGACACCGAAATAAATTGGTTTAACCCCGAAACGGATAAAAAGTTGCTGAAAAACTTCATATTCTTGCAAAATGACAAATAACAAAGTCTTTTTGTTACGTTTTTAAATATAAATGCTTATTTTTGCAAACAATTATAACGCAAAAACGAGTAACAAGATGATTTTGGACGTAGAGATGCTTAGGGCCTTTTATGGTTCATACGCAGGAAAAGTAGCAAAAGTTCGTAAAGAAATTAACCATCCGCTCACCTTTGCGGAGAAGGTTTTATACACCCATCTTTTCAACGACGACGACCTCGGTATATATAAAAGAGGTGTAGATTACCTTAACTTCCGCCCTAATCGTGTGGCTATGCAAGACGCTACCGCACAGATGGCGGTGCTACAGTTTATGAACGCCGGCAAGGAAAAGGTTGCCGTGCCAGCCTCTGTCCACTGCGATCATCTTATACGCGCCGATGTTGGTGCTGAGAAAGACCTGCCTGAGGCTTGTCGCACCAACAAAGAGGTTTACGACTTTCTGAGTTCAGCCGCAAAGAAATATCACATGGGCTTCTGGGGACCGGGAGCGGGCATCATACACCAAGTGGTACTTGAAAACTATGCTTTCCCCGGTGGCATGATGGTTGGCACCGACTCTCATACTCCTAACGCCGGCGGCCTTGGCATGGTGGCAGTGGGTGTTGGCGGCGCCGATGCCGTTGACGTTCTTACGGCTCAGCCATGGGAACTGAAACTGCCCAAACTCATTGGCGTACACCTTATGGGCAAACTCTCTGGTTGGGCTTCGCCTAAAGATGTCATTCTGAAAATACTCGGACTGCTAACCGTAAAGGGCGGCACAAACTCCATTCTCGAATACTTTGGCGAGGGCGTGGGCACTATCTCTGCCACCGGTCGCGCCACCATCTGCAACATGGGTGCCGAGCTGGGAGCCACATGCAGCATATTCCCCTTCGACGAACAGGCCGATGAATACCTGCGCAAAACCGGACGAGAAGAGGTGGCTGTGATGGCACGCCAGAATGCGGCCGAGCTGCGTGCCGACGAGGCAGTGCTCGCCAACCCCGCCAT
>CAZPNJ010000234.1:0-3277 GCA_964587765.1 uncultured Prevotella sp. | reverse complement strand
AAACATAAAATAATAGAACGCACATATCCTGTCAGACGACCTACCCATAGTCGTTTGGCAGGATTTTACAGTAATAAACCAACCGAATGAGAACAGAAGGCGACTACATATCAATCAACGAGTGGCTGAAACCATTAAGCTGGCTTTATGGCATTGGAGTAAGGGTCAGAAACTGGCTCTACGACGCTGGCGTAAAAAAAAGCCACGCCTTTGACATACCTGTTATCGCAGTCGGCAACATCACCGTCGGAGGCTCTGGCAAGACGCCACACGTTGAGTACCTTATAAGACTGTTGAAAGACAATATGAAGGTAGCCGTTCTGTCACGAGGTTATAAGCGCAAGAGCAAGGGCTACCGCCTTGCCTCTGCCGACTCAACGGTTAAAGAGATTGGCGACGAGCCATATCAGATGCTAAAGAAGTTCAACGACATATACATAGCCGTTGACAAAAAGCGCTGCCACGGAATAGAGCGCTTGCAGCATGATGAAGAGACCAAAGACGTTGACGTGATATTGCTTGACGACGCTTTCCAACATCGTGCCGTTAAGCCGGGCATAAATATTCTGCTTGTTGACTATCATCGCCTAATCATTTACGACAAGCTGTTGCCGGCAGGTCGCCTGCGCGAACCCAAAGACGGCAAAGCCCGTGCCGACATCGTAATAGTCACCAAGTGTCCGCACGACCTGAAGCCAATGGAGTTTCGCGTACTGACAAAGGCGCTCGACCTTTATCCCTATCAAGACCTGTTCTTCACGGCTATAAACTATCTACCCCTGACGGCTATTGGCAATCAGCAAAAGCAGATACCATTAGAGCAGTTGCCCAAAGACACTAACGTGCTACTGCTGACGGGCATTGCCTCTCCACGTCAGATTATTGAAGACATGCAACCTTACTGCAAGAGCATAACCCCGATGTCGTTTGCCGACCACCATCAGTTCAGCGACAAAGAGATTGACGAGATTAAGGCTACTTTCTCGCAGATGCCATCACCAAAGATGATTGTCACCACCGAGAAAGACGCTACCCGTCTGCCCGACGATTTCAAAGAAGATATTTATATTCTCCCCATAACAATTAAATTCTTGTTGCAGGGAGAGGAACATTTTAACACTAAAATAACAAGCTATGTACTCAAAAATTCAAGAAACAGCATCTTGGCTAAAACAAAGAATGACCACAAGTCCACAGACCGCCATAATTCTGGGAACAGGCCTCGGACAATTAGCTTCAGAAATAACTGACGCCTACGAGTTTCCTTACAGTGAAATACCTAACTTCCCCGTTTCAACGGTAGAAGGCCATGCCGGCAAACTTATCTTCGGTAAGCTTGGTGGCAAGGACATCATGGCTATGGAGGGTCGCTTCCATTTCTATGAGGGTTACGACATGAAGGAAGTAACATTCCCTGAGCGCGTAATGTACGAACTGGGCATTAAGACTCTCTTCGTAAGCAACGCTTCGGGTGGTATGAACCCTAACTTCAAGATTGGCGACCTGATGATTATCGACGACCACATCAACTTCTTCCCAGAGCACCCTCTACGTGGCAAGAACTTCCCAACAGGTCCTCGTTTCCCCGACATGCACGAAGCCTATGACAAGAAACTCATAGCACTTGCCGACAGCATCGCTGAGGAGAAAGGCATTCGCGTGGTTCATGGTGTATATATGGGCGTTCAAGGTCCAACGTTTGAGACCCCTGCCGAGTATCACTTCTATCACATGGCTGGCGCCGACGCCGTTGGCATGAGCACTGTGCCTGAGGTTATCGTAGCTCATCACTGTGGCATCAAGGTGTTTGGTATCAGCATCATCACCGACCTTGGCGACACTCCAGAGCCAGTAGAGGTTAGCCACGAGGAGGTACAGGAGGCAGCCAACAGAGCACAGCCTCTGATGACTGAGATTATGCGCGAAATGATTAAGCGCTCATAACCTCAAATTGTCAATTGTCAATTATAAATTGTACATTAATAAATGGATATAGCAAAACTTGGTGAGTTCGGCCTTATAGACCGACTCACCAAAGATATTCAACCCCAGAACCAATCTACCATTAAGGGCGTTGGCGATGACTGTGCCGTCATGCACTATCCCGACAAGGAGGTGTTGGTAACAAGCGATATGCTCATGGAGGGCATACACTTCGACCTTACCTACATTGACCTTGAGCACCTTGGATATAAGGCAGCTATGGTAAACATCAGCGATGTGTTTGCCATGAACGGAACACCGCGCCAGCTTGTAGTAAGCCTTGCGGTAGATAAGCGCTTCACGGTTGAAGATATTGAAACCTTTTACAGCGGACTGAAGCGTGCCTGCCAGAAGTGGAACGTTGACATCGTCGGCGGCGACACCACCTCTTCATATACAGGCATGGCTATCAGCATCACCTGCATTGGCGAGGCAGACAAGGACAGCATCGTTTACCGCAACGGTGCAAAAGACACCGACCTGATATGCGTTTCGGGCGACCTTGGCGCTGCTTACATGGGTCTGCAACTGCTTGAACGTGAAAAGTCTGTTTATTACCAGCAAGTTGACGAGGCTAAGAAGAAGGGCGACAACAAGGCGCTTGAGGCTTTGCAAGACTTCCAGCCCGACTTCGCCGGCAAGGAATACCTTATTCAGCGACAGATACAGACCGAGGCTCGTGGCGACATTCTTGAGAAGTTGCGCGAGGCAGGCGTACACCCAACTGCAATGATGGACATCTCTGACGGTCTCAGCAGCGAACTGCACCACATCTGCCAGCAGAGCGGTTGCGGTTGCAGAGTTTATGAAAAGAACCTGCCTATCGACTACCAGACGGCAGTCATGGCAGAGGAACTAAACATGAACGTCACCACGGCGGCACTTAATGGCGGCGAAGACTATGAACTGCTCTTCACCGTGCCTATCGGCGACCACGAAAAGGTTGCGGCTATGGAGGGTGTGCGACTGATAGGTCACATCACCAAGCCCGAACTGGGACTGATGCTCGTAACACAAGACAACCAAGAATTTGAGTTGAAAGCCCAAGGCTGGAATCCGCTGAAGTAACACTCGCCTCACCAACAAAAATCAGAGTGAGGAAGCACACAAAACAGCAAAGAATGTGTCAAGAAAAATGGCACATTCTTTTTTTTATTCGTTTTTATTGTGCGTTATCGGTTTTATTCTTATATTTGCAAAAAGGAACCTCGAAAACGGCAAAAATGCCGCCTAAAAAGTACAAAATACCACTGAAAAAGCACAAAAAACAGCATTTTGGGGGAAGTCAAGGTAA
>CAZPNJ010000233.1:0-3278 GCA_964587765.1 uncultured Prevotella sp. | reverse complement strand
CTCTGAGAAGTTTAATCCTGAGTATTGGAATTACGCTAAGCTTATATCTGGCGTACTGCGCTATCGTATGCCAATGGCTAATGTTATTAAGTTGGTAAGTTCGTTGCAGTTGACCGACGAAAGCATTAACACATGGACTAATGGTGTGGAGCGTGCGCTAAAGAAGTACATAATTGACGGAACGGAAGCAAACGGAATGAAGTGCCCTGTATGTGGCAGCGAGTCAATCGTATATGAAGAAGGTTGTCTCGTTTGCAAGAACTGTGGCGCTTCTCGCAACTTATAATAGTTGATAGCACACCCATTAGGCTAATCTAAAATAAGGCTATTCACAGAAGTGGATACCCTTATTATTTTGTCGTTATATTGTTGTACTAATTTGGTTTAGGGGAAACAAAGAATAGTTATAGGCTATACTATTTCTAATGTTAGGCAACACTGTTATTAATCATAGGCTTGATAATTTTAGGTGTTGCCATTGTTTATTTGCATAAAAAGAAAGGAGCACTCCTAAAAAGGAGCGCTCCTAATAAACAATTAGTATGATTGAAATAAATGATATGGTTCTTTAGAAGAACAAGTAGCGGTTGTCCTTAACATCGGCATTGAGGTAAAGTTCGCCCATGAAGTTGCTTGCTGCCTGCATGTACTGCTGGCGTAGGCGCTGTTCATATTCATTCTCGTTGAACTTAGCTGGGCGTGTCTGCTTGTTGGTGACAGAGAATACGTAAACACCAGCATTACCCTTTACAGGAAGTTTTGAGAACTTACCTTTGGCTGTTGAAGCAACTGCACCACTAAGTGCAGGCTCGCTTGCACCAGTTGCTGCGATGAATACAGGAGCTGCGAAAGTGATTTGGTTAACTGTCATAACCTTGCCACCCTTAGTCTTTGCTGCTGCAACAGATGTTACGCCATTCAGCTTGTTGATGATTTGCTCTGCCTTCTTGTCTCTGATAACCTCAGCTTTGAGCATCTCCATAACCTGTGGGTCGTCTGCTGGGCGATAGCCTTTCTTGTGAATTTTATCAAGAACGACTACAAGCAGATGGTTATTATCGCCACACTCATACATTGGTGAAATTTCGCCTTCCTTAGCTTCGAAGAGCCACTTCAAAGCATCGCGTGTGCTGTGAATGCCTGCGAGATAGTGCTCTGCTGTAGAAATCTCGCGACGCTCCTGAACCTTGAAGCCAGCCTTTGCTGCATTCTTAACGATTGCGTCAGCTGTTTGGTTTGCGCTTACGAATGTGCTGAACTTGTTGTATGCAGCATTGTATGTGTCTTTAGAGAAGTCTATTGTCTTCTTGATGACAGCTGCTGTATATTTGTCAATGAAGCCTTTGCGGTCAAGAACCTGTACGATGAGGTTGCCCTGTGTGAGTTCAATGTTCTTGAATTCGCCTGCTGCCATTGTGTTAAGGCTGTAGATATAGCCCTTAGTATCTTTGTCCATAGATGGAGAACTCTGGTACTGAGCTGTTGTCATCCACTGCTTCTGACCTGTCTGACCATACTTCTTAGCCATAGCCTCAAAGTCAGCGCCTGCCTTTAATGCGTTATATACAGAGTCGGCTGTCTTGTGAGCCTCTTCAGCTGTTTGTGCGCCAATCTGAATAACACGATACTCTACTGAGTCAGGAAGCTGCTGCTTAGCGATAAGCTTTATTACATTAAGAGTGTTGTCGTCCTTGCTTTCTACTGGACCATAGGTATGACCTACTGCCATAGAGTCGAGGCGTGCTGCAATGTCAGCGCTGAAAGCGTCCTTGCTTACAGGTATGCCAAGATAAGCAACGAGTGAATTGCTCTTGCGAACTACGTCAGTTGGGTCAGCAGCTGCTGCAAGGTCTTTTGTGTAGTTAGCAAAGTCCTTGTTGATGGCTGCACGGTCTGTAGCAGAAGCTGTAACCTCAACGTCAACGTATTTAACGTCGCGTGTTTCAACAGCCTGCTTGAAACGTGACTTCAGCTCTTTGTATTTAGCCTTAATGTCATCGTTTGTAACCTGAACCTTATCGTCCTGAATATCATTGTATGGGAATGAAGCGAGT
Organism: uncultured Prevotella sp.; assembly: GCA_964587765.1. Lineage (GTDB taxonomy): Bacteria > Bacteroidota > Bacteroidia > Bacteroidales > Bacteroidaceae > Prevotella. The sequence continues at coordinate 1,224 of CAZPNJ010000233.1, read as the reverse complement.
TGGATTTGTGCTTCTTCGTTCTCCTCGTTGAATGCCATCTTTGCCTCTACAGGGTTAGAGAGGAAGCAACTTACAAGCAGTATCTGATACTTCTGTGCAAGAAGTTGCTGACGCAGGGTCTTCTCTGTAAATGTCCAGTACTTGTAGATTGCATTGTACTGTTCAGCCTGCTGAGCGTTCATGTTGCTGATATTAGCCTTGTAATCTGCAATGAACTTCTTCAGGGCATTTACATCAAAACGATGTGTCTGCTGGTTTACGAAAGGAGTGTTAAGAAGCATTTGGTTTGTACCCTCAGCCAAGATGTTTGCCATTTCCTTGTCGGTAACGGTTAATCCAAGCTTTTCTGCTTCGTCCTTGATAAGGTTTGTTTGGATATAAGTGTTCCACACCATATCCTTAACCTGATTTAATTGCTCATCGTTTAGGTTAGAGATGCCTTGCTGTACCTTTAGTACTTCGGTGTACTCGTCAACGAGTTCCTGAAATTCTTGTACACTGATGTTCTCACCTAAAACTTCGCCTACTTGCTGACGCTGGTCGTTGCGAGTTGACTCGCATGAGCGGAACAGCTCTTCGGCAATAAACGCGAACAAGCCAAGACCGATGATTACGATCAATGTGATGCCGCGACTTCTGATTTTTCCTAATGCTGCCATTATGAATGATTTTATTTTATTGTTTTTTTAGTCGTATGTCTTAAAAGCGCACAAATTTAATAAAATTATACCGAATAAGGCAATGTTTATCTGAAAAAATGCTCTATCAAAGAACTTTTAGCCTTACCAGTTCTATTTTTGTTTGCGTCTTGTTTATGACTTTTAGTTCGTAGTTCTTTATCTTTATAACTTCGTTTAGTTTTGGAAATCCATGATAATTGTTCAGAATAAGTCCGCCCAAAGTCATATAATCGTCGCTCTCTGGCAGAGATAGTGCGAACATATCGTTGAGTTTGCTTATCTCAAGTCGAGCTGAGAGAATATACTCATTGTCTGAAACTTTTTTTGCCACATAATTGGCATTGTCGTGTTCGTCTTCTATCTCACCGAATATTTCCTCAACGATATCTTCAAGTGAAACAATGCCACTTGTGCCGCCAAACTCATCTACAACGATGCCGAGGCTTTTCTTTTGCTGCATGAATATTCGCATCAGCTTTTGCGCAGCCATTGTTTCTGGCACAAAAGGCATATCTATGATGTGATCTTGCCAGTTGTTGGCATC
>CAZPNJ010000232.1:321-3323 GCA_964587765.1 uncultured Prevotella sp. | reverse complement strand
CTGTAGCCTTTGACAAGATTCGTCTTGGTAAGGCAGACATCATCGTAAGCGGTGGTGCCGAGGCTGCTATCTGCGCTACAGGTATGGGTGGTTTCAATGCAATGAAAGCACTCTCTACACGCAACGATGAGCCAGAAAAGGCTTCACGTCCATTCAGCGCCTCACGCGACGGCTTCGTCATGGGCGAAGGCGCAAGTTGCCTGATACTTGAGGAACTTGAGAACGCAAAGGCTCGTGGCGCGAAGATTTACGCAGAGATGGTAGGCGCAGGCGAAAGCGCTGACGCATTCCACATCACGGCAAGCCACCCAGAGGGTCTCGGCGCAAAGCTCGTTATGCAGCAAGCACTCGCCGACGCTAACCTCAAGCCAGAGGACATCGACTATATCAACGTTCACGGAACATCAACACACGTTGGCGACATCTCTGAGGCAAAAGCAATCAAGGACGTATTCGGCGACCACGCTTACGAGCTGAACATCAGTTCAACGAAGTCTATGACAGGCCACATGCTCGGCGCAGCAGGCGCAATAGAGGCTATGGCTTGCGTACTCGCCGTAAAAAACGACATCGTTCCTCCTACCATCAACCACGAGGAAGGCGATGAAGACCCAGAGATTGACTACAAGATGAACTTCACGTTTAACAAAGCACAGAAGCGCACCGTACGAGCTGCCTTGAGCAACACGTTTGGTTTCGGCGGACACAACGCCAGCGTAGTGTTTAAGAAATATGCTGAATAGTTATTTGTTGGACAGAATAAAGCTCCCATTCCGTAAGGATAAGGAGCTTTATTCTTCTTTATATAAGATAATTGGTTTCTATCCTCACAACATAGAGTATTACAAGCAGGCGCTCATGCACAAAAGCCTCGGGCGCAAATACACAAAGAAAGGACAGAAACCCATCAACAACGAACGCCTGGAATTCTTAGGCGACGCGGTGCTCGACTGCATCGTGGGCGACATAGTGTATCGCCACTTCCCAAAGAAACACGAAGGATTTCTAACCAACACCCGCTCCAAGATAGTGCAGCGCGACACTCTCAACAAGCTGGCTCACGAGATGGAGGTTGTGAAACTGGTTAAGACCAACGGCTTTAAGGGCTCTCACAACAGTTACATGGGCGGCAACGCCTTCGAGGCTCTCGTTGGCGCGATCTATCTTGACAGAGGTTTCGACGCCTGCATGCGCTTCATGAAAAAACGCATCTTAGCGCAGATAATAAACATAGACAAGGTGGCTTACAAAGTGGTCAACTTCAAAAGCAAACTGCTGGAATGGTCACAGAAAAACCGCATAAAGATAGAGTTCCAAAGCAAGAAACAAGAGCAGGACAAGGACGGAAGCCCTAAGTTCTACTACGTCATAAACCTTGAGCAGGTAGAAGGCTGCGAGGGCGAAGGCTACTCAAAGAAAGAAGCTCAGCAAGAGGCCTCTCGCAAAACGCTCGACCGCCTGCGCAAAGACCCCAAATTCCTTGACAGCGTGTTCGCCTCAAAGACCATGCGCACCAAGATGGAGGAAGAACCCGTGCAGACCGTGCCCAGCACCAGCGCCGACGAAGCCTTCATGACAAACGTGGCTGAACCAGAGCGCAAACGCACCACCGCTTCGACCACTCGCGTGTATAGCCAAAAGGAGTCGGCGGCTGACAACGATCACATCGTACACCGTCAAGCGAAGACCGAACGCAAGAGCGAAGACGACTTTGACCTTAGCGACATATCAGCCAAGGCGAAGACCGAAGAGCAAATCATAGCCGAGGCTGAAGCCGCCGCCTTTAAGCAGGCTGACAATTAAGCGTTAGCACAGCCCAGAAGCGGCTATGGTTATGGCGTAACTAACCAAAGGGAAGTAACTGATAATTAAGATAAAAATGACCTCAAAAGAGTTTTTCAGCAAGTTCAAGAGTGCCTATCTTTGGGGCAATCTGGCGGCTATGGCGCTGACCATTGTGCTGCTTGTTATCGGTGTAAAGTTCGGACTTGATGCCTACACCCATCATGGTGAGTCAATAGCAATTCCAAACATCAAAAACAAGTCGGTTTCTGATGCGCAGATACTGCTTGAACGTCTTGGACTGAACGTTGAGGTCAGCGACACGGGCTACGTTAAGAATATGCCACCTGACTGCGTGTTGGAACAAACCCCACAGCCGGGCACAAAGGTAAAAAGCGGACACACTATTTACCTTATCATAAATGCGTCGCGCACACCACGCATAACCATTCCCGACATAATAGACAACTCTTCGCTGCGTGAGGCAATGGCTAAGTTGCGAGCTATGGGCTTCATCGTTGGCAAGCCCGAATACGTTGCCGGCGAAAAGGATTGGGTTTACGGACTAAAGGCTGACGGCCGACAGGTTACAGCCGGCGAGAAAGTGTCGGTAGAGGCTCGCATAACCATTCAGGTGGGCGATGGCATGCGCGACATGACCGACTCGATTAACTACGTTGACCCAACGTTTGAAACCATTCCCGAAGACGAAGGCGAAACAGACGGTTTTGAGCCTGTTCAAGAGCCGGCACAACAGTCAGAGATATTGGTGCAGTAAGTCATCAATTCAACTATATTTACCACACATTTTACGTTAAGCATTGATAGAAAATAACGACATACTATCTGACGCACTTGATGATGCCGAAGAGTTAAACGAGCAAGACTCTGACGAACTCTACGAGCATTACCGCATAGTAGCCGATGCCGGTCAGGAGCCTATCAGAATAGATAAGTTCCTGTCAGAGCACATGCAGCACTCATCGCGCAACCGCATACAAAAGGCTGCCGATGCTGGCTACATATTTGCCAACGACAAACCGGTAAAGAGCAACTACAAGGTGCGACCTATGGACGTTATCACGCTGATGCTTAGCACACCACAGCACGACACCACCATTCATGCTGAAGACATTCCGCTAAACATAGTTTACGAAGACAGCGACCTGCTGGTCATCAACAAAGAGGCTGGTATGGTGGTTCACCCGGGTGTGGGCAAC
>CAZPNJ010000232.1:0-311 GCA_964587765.1 uncultured Prevotella sp. | reverse complement strand
AATAGCATGGCATTTGAAAGACGACCCCGACTATGACCCAAACAGTCCTGAGGTTGGACTTGTACATCGTATCGACAAAGATACCAGTGGACTGCTTGTCGTGGCTAAGACACCAGATGCTAAGACACAGTTGGGCGTACAGTTCTTTAACAAAACCACCCATCGCAGTTACAATGCACTGGTATGGGGCAACTTCGTTGAGGACGAAGGGCGCATCGAGGGCAATATAGGTCGCGACCCGAAAGACCGTCAGCGCATGGCAGTATTCCCACCCGAATCGGGCATTGGCAAGAGTGCCGTAACCCACTACA
>CAZPNJ010000231.1:2788-3339 GCA_964587765.1 uncultured Prevotella sp. | reverse complement strand
TGATAGAGGAACTGATACCCGAGGCTTCTGAGGGTGAGCACAGCAACATGAGCACCATCGGCTTTGCCATAGGGTTCGTGCTGATGATGGTATTGGACGTAGTAATGGGATAATAGAACGAGGAAAGAGATATGAATTTAATTAAAGACAAGAATTTCGGGGGCGAGCGCCCTCTGTTCGGGATAACCGACACCAGACTTGAGAATGTAACCATAACCGAGGGAGAGTCGGGTATAAAGTGCTGTAAGAACATAGAGGCTGACGGTTGCCGATTCTTGGGCAAATATCCGTGGTGGCACGTTGACGGGAGTCTGATAACCAACTGTTATTTTGAGGTGGGCTCGCGCTCTGCCATCTGGTACAGCGACGACATGGTGATGAAAGACACGGTGATAGACGCCCCGAAGTTGTTTCGCGAGATGCGCAACCTGACGCTTGAAAACGTCACTATCAACGACGCCGATGAGACGTTCTGGAAAGTTGACGGACTGAAACTGCGTAACGTTACGCTGCACGAGGGAACTTATCCGTTTATGTTTTGCGAGAACGTT
>CAZPNJ010000231.1:0-2778 GCA_964587765.1 uncultured Prevotella sp. | reverse complement strand
CAGTACGTGAAGAACGCCGTAATACGCAACTCCACCATCGTAACCAAAGACAGTTTCTGGGAGACAGAGAACGTTACCGTGTATGACAGCGTCTTAGACGGCGAATACCTGGGCTGGCACTCCAAGAACCTGCGACTGGTGCGCTGCAAGATAGCTGGCGAACAGCCGCTGTGCTACGCCGAGAACCTGGTGCTTGAGGACTGCGAGTTTGACCCGGCGTGTGACCGTGCCTTTGAGGACTCAATCGTTCACGCGACCATTCGCGGCGGCATAACCAACATAAAGAATCCTATAGCGGGCAAAATCGTGGCTGACCATATAGGCAGCGTGACGTATGATGAGAATTGCAAAGGAAAGAAAGGGGATTGCATAATTGAGACCCACAAATCCACCCTTAAGGGGGAGCGTAAATAGATAGCTCTGAAATGCGCGGTTTCCGTATTAGGTGAAACGATTTCTCGTATCAGGTAATACGGTTTGTCAGATCAGGTGAAACGATTTCTCGTATCAGGTAATACGATTTGTCAGATCAGGTGAAACGATTTACACCCACAAAAGACATGATATGAAAAAGGCTTGCATCGGTAAAAGATGCAAGCCTTTTGCTTTGTTATAACCGTAAAAAACTTACGGGGCTTTAAGCCTATCTTGTTTGTAGTTTGTTTTGAAATCTTACAGGTCTTCAAGCCTTACCGCCTCTTCTTTTGGTTTGTTTTCGGTGGCAGACGACTTGCCGGGCTCGCCGCTTGCAGATGGTTTGTGAACGGGGTTGCCGTTTTCGTCGAGCTCGACCATGTTGTCAACCGAGGTTGAGTCAAGCGCTGTGGAGTCAACTTTCGGCTTGCTGTAATAACTTGCGCAGTTATACATGCCGTAGGTTATGCCGTCGTCGGTTGGTTTGCCAAACTTGCCGTGATACTGCTTGAAGGCAGGGTCGGCCATTACTGAGTTAAGGAAGTAGCCGCAGATAGGCAGCGCCGTGCGCGAGCCTTGACCTAAAGCGCCGGTGCGGAAGTGTATGCTGCGATATTCGCCTCCTACCCATGCGCCGACCACAAGCTTAGGACTGACGCCCACGAACCATGCGTCGGAGTGGTTGTTTGACGTACCTGTCTTGCCGCCGAAGTCGGTGTCTTTAAACTGGCCTATGTGTCCCCACAAGCTTTGCGAGGTGCCGCCCGGTTCGCGCAATCCTGCCATGAGCATCTGCTGCATCAGGAATGCGCTCTTGTATGGAATTACCTGCTCGTCGGCGTCGGGGTTGACGTAAACCTCGTTGCCGTCTTTGTCAACTATTCTCGTTACGACCACGGGCTCGTGGTGCTTGCCCTGGTCGGGTATCACGCAGTAGGCGTTGACCAGTTCAAGCAACTGCACGTCGCTTGAGCCGAGGGCGAGCGATGGGGTAGCGTCGAGCGGGCTCTTGATGCCCATCTTATGAGCCGTTTCGGCTATGCGATTGATGCCCATTTCCTGACCTAAGCGCACGGCGACTGAGTTGATGCTTCGCGCGAAGGCACTCTTCAGCGGCATTGAGTCGCCCGTGAAGTATCCATTGGCATTGGTTGGCGCCCATGTCACTTCATGTCCCTGCTTTTTGTCAAACACCTGCATTGAGAAATATTCATCGCGGCGCTTGTCGCAGGGAGTTAGTCCCTGGTTCATCGCCTCAGTGTAAACGAACAACTTGAACGTAGAACCTGGTTGGCGCATAGCCGTGACTTTGTCGTACTTCCAAGTCTTGAAGTCGATGTCGCCCACCCATGCCTTTACGGCACCTGTCTGAGGCTCCATTGCCACGAAGCCGCAGTGCATGAAGCGCACCATGTAGCGTATGGAGTCCATCGAGGTCATCTCTTTCTCAACATAGCCGTTTTCGTAGTCAAACACGCGCACTTTGTGTTTCCACTCTGAGGTGTAGTAGCGCACGGAGTCGGGCTGGTTGGGGAATCGGTCGAGCAGAGCCTTGTAATAGGGCTGGCGCTCCATAATCTTCTCAATGAAGCCCGGAATTACGTTGCCCCTTTCGTCAATCCACGGGTCTTTGTCGCCCCAGTGGCTGCGGAAGTTGCGCTGCACAATCTTCATCTGCTTGATGGCAGCCTGCTCGGCGTATTTCTGCATACGCGAGTCAATGGTGGTGTATATCTTCAAGCCGCTGCTGTAAAGGTCGTAACCGTTGTCTTCGCACCAGTCTTTAAGATAATCGGCAATGTATGAACGGAAATAGAGCGCCTCGCCGTCGTAGTTAGCCTGCTCGCGAAACTGGTCGGTGTTGATGTCCTTAACCTTCAGCGTGTCGTACTCAGCCTTAGATAGGTCGTTTTTCTGCACCATATTATATAACACGGTGTTGCGGCGCTTTTTGCTTCTCTCGGGATTTGAGATTGGGTTGTAGGCGGTGGTGGCTTTCAACATGCCCACGAGCACGGCGCACTGGTCGGTGGTCAGATCCTTAGGCGTGGTGTTGAAGTAAGTCTTAGCCGCAGTCTTTATGCCAAACGAGTTGTGACCGAAGTCAACGGTGTTGGCATACATAGTAAGGATATCGTTCTTGTCGTAAATGATTTCAAGCTTGGTGGCGATAATCCACTCCTTGCTCTTCATGATGAGTATGCGCAAACCGGGTATTTTGCCGAGCAGACCTGTGCTGTATTGCGAGCGCACGCGGAACAGGTTTTTTGCCAACTGCTGCGTGATGGTTGAGGCTCCACGGGCGTCGTGGCGCAAGACAGCGTCCTTCACGGCGCCAAGAAGTCCCTGTGGGTCAATGCCGTG
>CAZPNJ010000230.1:0-3348 GCA_964587765.1 uncultured Prevotella sp. | reverse complement strand
GTCGTATGTTTGCCATGGGACAGGTACAGGGCATACTTGCCACCGTTGACCGTGAGCTGGGACTGGAATATAAACAACCATGGATGTTTTAACAATGCATAATTAAAAACGCACAATGCATAATTAGCCCTCATATATAGACTATGAACAACTTATTTAACATACAAGGCAACGTAACCGTTATTACGGGTGGCACAGGTGTGCTCGGACGTTGCATAGCAGAATATCTGGCGCTTAACGGCGCTAAAGTAATAATCCTCGGTCGCAAAGAAGAGGTTGGCAACGCCATTGCCAATGGCATTAAAGCTAAGGGTGGCGAGTGCGAGTTTATGAAAACCGACGTAATGAACCAGCAGATTGTAGAGCAGAACTGCGCCGACATCGTCGCTAAATACGGTCGTGTTGACACACTGCTAAACGCTGCGGGCGGAAACATGCCGGGAGCAACTATCGCACCGGACCAAAACTTCTTCGACCTGAAGCCAGAAGAGTTCCAAAAGGTTTTGTCGCTCAACCTCACCGGCACGGTAATACCTACGCAGGTATTCCTAAAGCCAATGGCAGTGCAGAAGAAGGGTGCCATTATCAACTTCTCAAGCATGGCAGCCTTCCGCCCTATGACACGCGTGTGCGGATATGCGGCAGCTAAAGCCGGCATAAGCAACTTCACAGCCTACATGGCTACTGAGTGCGCAAAGAAGTTTGGCGAGGGCATACGAGTAAACGCCATCGCTCCAGGCTTCTTCATCACTGAGCAGAACCGTGCATTGCTGACCAACCCCGACGGCACGTTCACACAGCGTGGCAACGACGTAGTGCGCCAGTCTCCGTTCGGTCGCATGGGCGAACCAGAAGAACTCTGCGGCACTATTCACTACCTTATGAGCGAAGCCTCTAAGTTCGTTACCGGCACCGTTGCCGTTGTAGATGGCGGCTTCAATGTCTTCGCAATGTAAGGCTCTTTTTAAGGGCTTATAAGGGAAGTTTAAGAGAAGTGAAAGGGAAGTTAAAAGGACATTAGTTCTCAATTAGAGAGTCATTTGTCCTTTTAACTTCCCTTTTTAATTCGTTTCCACTTCTCTTATCAGCCATTCTGACTCTCGTCGTATTCTTTCAGAGTTTGCTTGACCGAGGTGGAGGGTTTGAAGGTGAGTTGTTTGGTCATGTCGGCGGAGATGAGGCGGCGGGCCTTGACTTCGCCGCCGGGCTGTGGTTTGATTTCTTTGCCGACCTTGTGCATGGCGGGGCGGAACACGATGTGTCCGGTCAGGTCACGGGCGGTGATGTCGTGGGGATTGGCTTTGCACTTGCAACTGACGTTGACGGAGAAGTAGCCGATGCCCTCGAGATAGACGGTGCGAGAGTCGCGCAGGGCTGAGTTCATGACGTCGGCGAGCTCCGAGAGCACTGCCAGCACGTCGCTGCGGCGGAGCGTGCAGTTTTCCTGAATGGTTTTGGCTATCTCTTCGGTTTTCATTGTTCCGGAGTGGACGGCGCGGGCGTAGTAATGCCCTTTCTGCTTGCCACGGAGGGCTACTTTGGCTAATTTGTACTTGATACTCATATATTACTTTTGTTTTTAATGGTTTGTTTTCCGGCGTTATCGCATTTGTTTTTTCGCCTACAAATATAATCATTTTAGCGTAAGAATATGAATTTAGTCAGTAGAAATGAAAAATTCTCTCAGTTTCATTTAGATATTTCCTCAACTGATAGAATAAATTCTCTCAGCTGAGGGAATTATCTCTGTCAACTGGGGGAATTATTTCTCTCAGCTGAGAGAATTATTTCTGTCAGCTGAGAGAATTTGAGAAGTGTACTGTGCGAAACGTTCAAATCGCCCTACACGAGAGGTTTTGCAGGGTGTTTGAAAAGTCGGGGAAAAGCATACGAAAAAACAGGGGTACAAAGGGGCAATGAAAAATCAGCGTTTAATTGGTGATTAAACGCTGATTAAAGGGGGATTAAACACGCGACGACCGATTTTCGGGTCGGGCGGCTGCGACGTTCAGTTATACAAAAACGAATTATTCTTCGGCTCGCTTTGCTCTGAGGGCGAGCTGGTAAATTGACGGGGCGAGTATCATAAGAGAGAATACTATACCGCCAGCCATCATTTTGGCATCGCCGTGGAAAAGGTCGATAAGCTTACCGTCGTGCATTTGCGGCATAAGGTTGAACATGACGTAAGCCACCGTGTTGTTTACCCAGTGTAGCACGACGCCCGGCAATATGCTGCCCGTGCGGTAATAAAGCCAACCGAGAAGCAACCCCAGCAGCAGTGCGTGTGCGCCCTGAGCTATGTTGCCGTGAATGGCGGCGAAAAGCAATGCCGAGATTACGATAGGCAGCCAGTGGTGCAGGGCTTGCCTTTCTATGTAGCCCCACTTGGTCTCTGACGGCTTTGCCACGGCGTATTTGTTTTCGTCGAAGCCCTGGAATATTTCAAGCAGTTTGCGCAATACGGCGCCTCGCATTACCACCTCCTCGGCTAAGGGGGCGAAGATGCCTATGGCGAGATAGCCCATTGGTTCGCCCATGACACCCTCAAACATCTGTTCCATGCTCTCTGGCATTTCGATGTTTATCTTCTCGTAGAGCCATTCCAAAGGCAAAATGCTGCCAAGGGCTGCCATTGCCGTCCAGAACATTACGCCCCACGGGCCGGAATGTAAGTACGTCGGCGACACGGGCGTATAGTGATACTTCACGAACAGCAGCACCGCCAAGAGGTTAGAGAGCACACTGATGATTATAACGTTTTGCGTATTGTCGGGCTTTACTCCGAGTGCGTACTCAGCGACGGCCATAAACACTGCGCTGATGATTAACTGCAACAAGATGTACAGCACGAGATACCATGCCACATCAGCTATACCACGAATTACTTTGTTCATAAACTTAAATCATTATCATGTTGATGTAATTGAATATCATATAAACGTAATACTTCCTGCTTGTCTTTCTCAAGCTGCCGGGCAAGCGCCTTGGGCGACGAAAACTTGCGCTCCGGTCTGATGAAGTGCGTGAACGTAACCTTAATGTACTTGCCGTAGATGTCCTCGTTTAAGCCAAAGATATTGACTTCAAGTGTAAGTTCTTTGCCACCGTAGGTGGGACGGGTGCCGACATTCATCATGCCCCGATAACGTGGCGAAGCGTAAAGATTTCCAACCTCTACGGCGTAAACTCCGGGGGCGGGCACCAACATTCCGAATTCGCTGACGTCAAGGTTTGCCGTGGGGAAGCCTATCTTTCGCCCCTCTTGCTCGCCTTTAACGACTTTGCCATAAATGCCGTAATCATAGCCTAAACAAGAGTTCGCAAGCTCTATCTCGCCCTCGCTGA
>CAZPNJ010000229.1:1925-3463 GCA_964587765.1 uncultured Prevotella sp. | reverse complement strand
GTACCATCTTGTTCAAGGGTCATGGTCACCGTCTTCAGTGCGTCCTTACCTGTCAGCAGTCGTGTGGTCTGCCCTGTCGTTAGGTAGCATATGCCCTCACCCATATCGTTCAGCCTGAGGGTGTCTTGCGTCAGTCCGTCTTTCAGTCCATTATGAATGGTCAACTTGCCTCCGCCTACCTTCACGATGTCTTCTGTCTGACTACCCTTAACACCATTCCATGGATAGCGCTCCACCACGGCTATCTGTATCGGGTACTTACGCTCCAGACTGAACACTGGGTAGCCAAATGTGTACATAACCGTCTTGTTTGCAGTCTCATATACCAGTGGCACTTGCGCCTTGTCACCACCAATGTTGGTAGCAGTGTAGGTGCGGTCGCCAAAATAGTTTGAGGCGTCATAGTTCATCTGCTTGTACGTTATCTCCACCGGAGCGTGGTATATACGGTTGTATGTGGCGTTGTACTGTTCCTTAGGCTGGTAAACGCTCTTGTTATCCACGTCTGTGAATGTACCCTCGTAGTTCTTGGTCTGTTCATTCAAACTGTTGGTCAGGTCTATCACCTCGCTGACCATACCATCTTGGAAAAGCGTAGGATACCCCTCACAGTAAATCTGCTGAACCTTCCAGCGTACAGGCGGCAGCATCAACACGTACTCGCCAGTGACTGAGTCGGGCTTCACAACCATGCGCTTGCGCAACACATGTGCTTTGGTATAGTGACCATTGCCGCCTGGGTGCTGATAAACGACATCGCTTTCAGACAGTTCTGGGTTCTGGTTATCATATATCAACCACGACATATTGTCACCCTCAAGCGCGAGCACCATCGTAAGGTCGTCGCCTAAGTTGTTGCGCGACAGGTTGTTGTCAAGCGGCAAGCTGCCTTGCACGTCGCCACCCACGATACGACCCGTAAGTTTAACGCGTGTGCAGTCATAGAAATATATCTGCGCCACATCTTCGGTGAAGTAATATCCACTCTTACCCTTGAAGTAGCCGTCGCCGTCAAAAGTGTGACCAGGCATAACCACCTGTATAGTATCCATGCCATGAAGCACACGGAACGAGAAACTGCCGTCGAAGTCGGTCTCTACATAGCCACCACTGGCATTGTGCAGTTCACGACCGTTAACACGGAAGCGAGCACCCTTGACAGGTATGCTTGTGCCTTCGTACATGACGTAGCCCGAGAAGCGGTGACTGTTTGTTATGACAAACTCACGCAGTGTCTGGTCGTTGCTATTGTTGTCGAATGTTACAGTGCCACTTTCGTTTTCCAGACTGATGGCCTCGCTACTGACGGGCGCAATGGTATAGGTTACGCTCTGCTGTCCGAGGTATGACAAGTTGTCAACCTCAAAGTAGCCCTTCTCGTCAGTTGTTACGGTGGTGATGCGGGTGTTATCGTGCGACACCTCTATCTGTATGCCAGCCGCACCCGTGCCGTCGTTCATGCGCACATAGCCACTCACTCTACCGGTATGCTTGCAGGCTCCGCCCACGATGTTGGTTTCTGTGTAGGATATGCCCTC
>CAZPNJ010000229.1:0-1915 GCA_964587765.1 uncultured Prevotella sp. | reverse complement strand
CGCAGTCGTTGGTCGCGCGTACCTTATATTCATAGTCCATCAGTGGCGACACTGATTTGTCTTCATAGCCCTTAGTGTCAATGTCAGTTTCCACTATGGTCCAGTCGGTCGTGCCTTTCACTCGACGCAATACGGTGAAATAGTCAATAGGGTTACCATCTGTCTCCCATGCCAGTTTTACACTGCTCTGGAAAGTTTCCGTCTTCAGCGTCTTATCTATCTTACCGTTGCTCTCATGGTAGAACGTTGGCAAAGCAGGCTTTTCATAAAAGCCTGTATATACAGGTTTCTCAAGGTTAGGCACATCAATGCCAGTTGCACTTTCTATATACTCGCCCTGAGAATTGTTCTTTGCATATCCTTCCAGTTCAATCACAGGCACGGCTTTGCCATTATTCAGTTCCCATGAGCCAGTCTTTTCACCGTTCATCAAGTTCACCACCTTGCTGGCATCGGTCAGGTTGCTTAAACCCGACTTCATCTCGCCCCAGTCGTGCGACGAGCAGCAAAGGGTGCTGCTGTTATTATATCCCCAGCATTGGGCTCCGGCATTGTTCCAGTAACTGAAACCAGCGTGATTGATGCTGTTGTAAGTGCCATTCTCATACACACGGTGGAAGTAGAAGGATACGTTATATTCACCCCATCCTATGATGGCTCCGCCGTAGCTTGTAGAGGTGCCATTTTCTGTCAGCGAACCGTCGAAACGGCAGTCGTCAATATAAATGTTTGCACCTTTACCATGTCCGACGAATCCTCCTAATTTATCGGAGGAAGTCTGGACATCGGCCGATACCCATACATTTTTTATGTTGATGGTGGATGTGCCAGAATCGAAACCGATGAGGCCCGATGAATGAATGCCACCCTTGACGGTACCTGTCACGTGCAGATTCTTGATGGTGCAATCCTTTACTGTCTGGAATGGAGCCGCACCGGTCGTATTTGACTGGTTGATATTGACATTGAGCGTATGACCATTGCCATCGAAGGTGCCATGGTAGGGTGCAGACCCGCTGCCCACCATCTCCGTCACGGTGATGTCGGCCATCAGTATGACGTCCACATTGTTGCCGTTGGCACTTGCCACCTTGTCGCGGAAGGTTTTCCAGTCGTCAGCCGTCTTAATGGCAAAGTAACCATCAGGCACGCAATATGCCTGCGTAAAGCGGCAGTTGTGGAGTGTTAGCTTCTTGGCATCGGCAACACGTGAGAATGTCTGGCAACGATCGTACAAAGTGGAAATCTCCTTTGGCGCAAACTCACAGTTAGAGAGCGTACCCGTGCATTCCCTGCCCATAAAACCAATGAAGCCGCCATTACTGTGACTTTTAGCACCAATTATATTGCCGTCAAATGCGCAGTTGCTCATGTTCATGCGTTCGCCTCGGCACAGTCCGATAAGACCGCCGCTTGAGGCATCGCCATCAAGATCGCAATTAACAGTGACCGACGAATGGCAGTTGCTGATGGTCAGACTCTTGCCGTTTGTTGTGGAAAAATCACCAACGAGACCGCTGCTATATTGTCGCGTAGAAGTTACGCTGCCAGTCACGTTGAGGTCGCTTATGACGGTTGTGCCCGACACCACAGAGAATGGCGCCGTAAACTGGTCAGTGCCATTAAGGTTAAGAGTCAGCGTGTGGCCGTTGCCAAAGAACGTGCCCACGAATGGTTTTGACGATGAGCCTGCCATGGTGCTGATGGTTATGTCGGCACCCAGCGATGCGAGTACCGGTTTCCCGTTGGCGGCATCTACCTTGTTAACAAAGGTTTGCCAGTCGGCGGCAGAGTTTATCTGAATGAAATTGTCCTTGCCCCATACTGGAATAGAAGCCTCGCCTTGGTCAACCAGCATTTCTATGTCGAAGTTTACGCATGGTCGTGACTGGTCTATTACCATGGTGCGAACCTT
>CAZPNJ010000228.1:0-3474 GCA_964587765.1 uncultured Prevotella sp. | reverse complement strand
CTTAGCGCAATAATCTGGGCGGCTCATATGGCGGCGTTATTGGCGCCGTTTACGCCTACCGTGGCTACTGGTATGCCTGGTGGCATCTGTATGATGCTGAGCATGGCGTCAAGACCGTCGAGCATGCCTTTTATTGGAACTCCTATCACGGGTAAGGTGGTTGAGGCGGCTATCACGCCTGGAAGGGCTGCCGCCATGCCCGCTGCCGCTATGATGACCTTTAATCCACGCTCTTTCGCGCCTTTAGCGAACGCCTCCACTTCCGCTGGTGTGCGGTGAGCCGAAAGGGCTGTCAGCTCAAACGGTATCTCCATAGCTTCAAGTTCTTTGCACGCTTTCTCCATAACGGGCAGGTCGCTTGTGCTGCCCATGATAATACTGACTAATGGTTTCATCTCTTATGTTTTATTATGTTGTTATTGTTTCAAATGATTATTATGAAGGCTGTGAACAATCCTATCCAAAAGCCTCCCACTACCTGTGCCAAAGTGTGCTGGCGCAGTATTATGCGACTTGTTGCCACCAGTCCGGCTACGGCAAAACACAGGCAAAGCCACCACAACGGATTGAAATCGAAGAGAAACGAAAACGCCATAAGTGCACCCGTTACTCCGCCTATGCCTGCCGTGTGGGTGGAAACCTTCCACCAGATGTTTACGATAGAGCAAACTATTTGCACCAACAGCGCCGCCATGATTATTCTGCCCATAAAGCTGGGCATCTGCAATACCGCCATCAGATAGTAGCACATAAAGTAGCACAGAATGCTTATAATGTAAGGCACCATACGGCGCTCCTTTATGCTCTTTTCCAGCGGTGCCCAACCTTGATAGTGGTGAAAGAGTCGTATCAGCAGCGTAGGCAATAGAATGGTTGACAGATACACCATCAGCAGCACCGTGATTATGTAGGTCAGGCTGAGGTTGTTCAGATAACTAAACGTGAACAGCACCGTCATGCCTAAGAATGGCAAGTAAAACGGGGTGAAAATCATGCTTATGGTGCGTGCCGCCAGAATAATGTTCTTTTCGGTCATCATTGTTATCCCTTTCTTAGTCGGGCTACTGGTATGCCCAACATTTCTCTATATTTAGTCACCGTGCGTCGTGCTACGGGAACACCTTCTTTTGACATGAGCTTGGCTATTGCCTCGTCGCTCAGCGGCTTTTGCTTGTCTTCCTGAGCCAATATGTCTCTCAACGTCATCTGTATCTTGCGCAGCGACAGCTCTTCATCGCCCTTGTCGGGTGTTATGCCGTACGAGAAGAAGTGGCGTAGTGGGAATATTCCCCACTTGGTTTGGGCGTATTTCTCGTTGCTTACGCGCGATATGGTACTCATGTTCAGTCCTGTGCGCTCGGCAATATCTCTAAGCCTTAGTGGCTTCAGGTCAGCCTCGTCGCCGTCAACGAAGTATTTGTGTTGCCAGTTTATTATCTCCCTCATGGTCAGGTAAAGGGTGCGCTGGCGCTGTTTCAGTGCGTTTATGAATATGTTTGCCTTCAGCACCTTGTCGCGAGCGTATATCAGAGCGTCTTTCTCTCGGTGGTTTATCTGTCCGTGACGCCCCGTGTATTTGTTTATTACCTCGTTGAAATCCGGCGATACCCTCAGTCGTGGTATGCGACCGGTGTTCAGGTTGAACGTCACCTCACCGTCATCGCTGGTTTCAACTATCACGTCGGGAATTATCTGTTGCGTTGACCCGCCGTCGCTTTCGCCCAGTGCCGCACCCGGCTTAGGGTTTAGCTTCAGCAGCTCTGTCTGCAAAGCCTCTGTCTGCACTTCTGATAGTTGCAGACTTTCGGCAATCTTGTCCCACTGCTTTTTAGTGAAGAGGGTGAACAGGTCGCTTATCACGCTGTGCATAAGTTCTTTTAGCTTGCCCTCAGGACGGCGCTCAATCTGCAACAGCAAGCACTCCTGCAGATTGGCGGCACCAATACCTGCTGGGTCAAATGTTTGCAGTCGCGTTAAAACTTCTCTTATTTCGTTTTCATTGCAGTCAAGGTTATTGTAAATGGCAAGTTCATCGCAGATGGTTTCAATGTCTTTACGCAGAAAACCGTTATTGTCGAGCGAGCCAATCATATATTCCATAATCTTCTGTTGCTTCTCGGTGAGCTGTAGCATCTGCATCTGCTCCTTCAGTCGGTCGTAAAAGGAAGTTACGTCGCCATAGACCCTTTCTTCGTAGTCGGCATCGTGCGTGTAGCTTCTATCGCTCGGCTCAGGCATTGCATCGTCCATGCCAAAGCCTTCAAGGGCATCGTTCATGGCCTCGTCGCGCTCTTCACGTTCTGCCTGTTCCTCGTATGTCATCTCATCATTGGCGTCGGCTGCGCTGTCTTCGCCTGTCAGGTCGTCGGCGTTGCCGTCATCGGGCAAAGCCTCAAGCGCAGGATTCTCGTCAAGCTCGGTGTTGACGTAGTCTTCCATCTCGGTAATGGGCAGTTGCAGCATGTGTATCAGCATAACGTGCTGCAGCGACAGTTTCTGCCCTAACTGTTGCTTCAGTTCCTGAGTTTGTATTAAACGTTGTGCCATTTGCGGTTACTCTATGCCTTTTTATTGTTGCAAAAGTAACACATTTATGTGTTATGGCAAAATTGGGGGGATAACTTCTTAACTTCTGAAAGCTAAGCTAATGACTTAATTCCTTAATTTCTTAACTTCTCCAGTACATCTTCCAGTTCGTCAGCGAAAGTAATGTATTTAGTATAGTCGCCACGCATGAACCCACGCTCTGAAAGCACTTCCATAGTATGCTTTAACTCGTTCCAGAAGCCACCTATATTATACATTATCACACGCTTGTGGTGATAACCTATCGTGGCTGAGGCTGCCACCGAAAACACTTCGTCGATTGTTCCGATGCCGCCGGGCAATGCTATGAACACATCAGAGCGTTCCATCATTATTGCCTTGCGCATGGTTAGGTCTTCGCATGGTATTTCCACGTCAACGTATTCCGACTGCCTTCTGCCCTGTTCTATTATCGTAGGTATCACGCCCACCGTTGTGCCGCCAGCCTCTTTCACGGCTTTGGCTACGCATTGCATCAGTCCAGAGTTGCAGCCGCCGAACACCAGCGTGTGTCCGCCCTCTGCCAAGCGTTTACCTAACTCTTCCGTCCGTTTGAAATACTCAGCGTCAATGTTGTCGTTAGCCGAACAAAATACTGCTATGTTCATTCTGTTTATTTATGTTTGTCAGATTATATATGTTGTAATCTATCTGCTCCGCAATGCCGAGTCGGTTGAACTCATTTAGTAGCGTTAGTAATTCTATTTCCCTTTCAGTCATTTCCTTGATATACTTTTTGCAAAGATATGTTATTTTGTGGTTACAAACTAATTTTTGGGATTTGTTTTAATTGAAAGGAATATTAAAACTAAAAGGGGCGTACTTCACATTAGAAGTACGCCCCCTTGTTTATGAGAGTCGGTTAAGCTTTCACTTAACTTCTATGCC